>JAMOOT010000304.1 GCA_027065215.1 Candidatus Omnitrophota bacterium
GCCGACCTTGCATTATGAAACTGGAGTGCCTGTAAGAAATGTCTATAGGGAAATAATGTCTATTTGTTATGGCTTTTTTAGTCCTGTGGAAGGCTCTATGACCCAGGCAGAGGTAGAAAGGATATTAAAAGAAAGGCGACTGTTAAATGAATGGATATTTCCTTTTCCATTAGTATTTGATATAAGCAAAGAAGACTACAAAAAGCTGGGTGTAACAAAAGGGGATAGGCTGGTTTTAAATTTAAAAGGAAAACCTTTTGCTATATTAGACATAGAGGAGATCTGGGAGATAGACAATTTAGAAGAGTTTGCTCACAGGGTATTTGGTACACCAGAGAACAATCCAGAAGTAGTAAAACAAAAGTTTGATAAAAAACATCCAGGTTGGGTTATATACCGTAGTCATCAGCCTGTTGTTTTAGCAGGAAAATATACTATTATTAACGAGCCCAAGTTTAGGCCGCCATTTGATAGGTTCTGGTTTCCTCCCAGGAAGTGCAGAGAGAAGTTTGATGAATTAGGCTGGCGCACAGCTATTGCCCATCAGACAAGAAATGTCCCACATGTAGGGCATGAATTTCTTATGAAAAATGCTGCATATACCGGTGATATAGAACCATGTCATGGTATCCTTGTAAACGCCATAATTGGAGTGAAGAGAAGAGGTGATTATCCAGATGAAACCATAGTAGAGGCACAGGAAGCAGTAAGCACTGCTGGTTATATAAAGCCTGAGAGAAGACTGGTTAGCCTATGCCTTTGGGATATGAGATATGGTAATCCCTTGGAATCCTTGCTTCATGCCATTATAAGGCAGAATATGGGATGTACACATCATATGTTTGGTCGTGATCATGCAGCAGTTGGTGAGTATTATGACATGTGGGCAACTCAAATACTGTGGACTGAAGGTATTCCAAGCTTTGGATTTGACAAAGCACCTACAGATGTTCCTTATGGTGTTCAGATAAGGCCACAAAATATGAGAGAATTTGCCTACTGTCCAATCTGTAAAGAAATGGCATACAGTGAGACCTGTGGTCATAAGAGAGAAGGGATAAGTGGAAGTCTTTTGAGAGGTATGATTGCAGAAGGGGTACAGCCTCCTTCAGTAATATTAAGGCCAGAGGTGTATAAGGTAGTAGTAAAATGGTGGAAGCATTTTGGCTATCCATTCTGTAATGAGAAGTATGTAAGAGATAAGGAAAGAGACTTAGAAGTGGATCTTGAGGAC
>JAMOOT010000305.1 GCA_027065215.1 Candidatus Omnitrophota bacterium
AAGCTTGGAAAGAGCCTCCCTCACTTTATTGGCATTTGCTGTGGAGCAGGCAGGATTCTGGCCCCAGCAGAAAAATCCCTTAATCTCTCCCCGATACATAGCGTCAAAGAGGTCAAGCCAGGCATAAGTCCTCTTTTCATCCCTCTTGGGCAGGTATTGATAACAGAATTCGTTTTCAGGCTTTGCATAATCTCCATAAAAAGCCTTAAGCAGACTCACTATATACTTGGGACGATGCTGCCACCAGTTAAGGCTCTTTGGCTCTTTGGTGGTTGGAGTATAGTGTTTGATATAAGTCTTCAGGTCCACATCTGTGGCTTTTGGTGTGGGAAGATATCCGGGCAAGATGTGAAAGAGTATGCAGTGGTCTGTTGAACCCTGAACATTTGATTCACCTCTAAGTGCGTTCACTCCACCACCTGCCATTCCAATGTTCCCAAGAAGAAGCTGAATAATGGCCATTGCCCTAATATTCTGCACACCAGTTGTGTGCTGAGTCCATCCCATAGCATAGCACTCTGTCATCACCCTATTGGGCTTTCCTGTGGAGGCGATAATCTTATAAATCTCAAGGATCTTCTCCTTAGGAATACCGGTAATTTCAGAGACTTTTTCAGGGGTGTATCTTGCAAAGTGCCTCTGAAGAAGCCTCAATACGCAGCGGGGATGTTTTAATGTAGGATCTTTCTTTGGCACTCCGTTTTCGTCAAGCTCAAACTTCCAGGTGGACTTGTCATACTTCCTTGTCTTTGGATCAAAACCAGAAAAGACTCCACCCAGATCATCAGGAAGCTTAAACTCTGGCACCACAATAAAAGGAGCATCAGTATAGTTTACCACATAATCTTTGAAGTAAAGCTCGTTATCAATAATGTACTTAATAAGACCACCCAGGAAGGCAATATCAGTTCCTGGACGAATCTGAGCATAAATATCAGCCTTGGCAGCAGTACGGGAAAACTTGGGATCTATGACAATGAGTTTGGCACCTCTTTCCTTTTTGGCTTTCATTATCCATTTCATAGAAACAGGGTGGTTTTCTGCAGGGTTACCACCCATTACTAAGATTACATCGGAGTTTTTGAGGTCAATCCAGTGATTTGTCATTGCGCCTCTTCCGAACGACTCTGCCAGAGCCGCCACGGTGGCGCTGTGTCATATTCGCGCCTGGTGTTCAATATAAACAATTCCTAAAGCACGGATAAATTTTTGAAGAATATAACACTCCTCATTA
>JAMOOT010000306.1 GCA_027065215.1 Candidatus Omnitrophota bacterium
AACTGGTCATCTGTCATCTTCTCCAACAAAAACTTGTTCAGCGCCTGCCTCACTTCCCTATTCGGTATCCGTAACTTATACTCTATAAATCCCTCCTCTGCTATCATCTCATCTATCGTCAAATACCCCGCCTGATACAATATCACCTCCGGCCTTATGTTCTCCACATCAAACCTGTCCATCATCTCTTCCCCGACTACCAGATTGCTCAACTCCGGTATATAGAAATTCCCACTCTCTATCAACTTTATCAGAAAATTCGGTGTCCCTGTGCTGAACCAGTAATCCTTAAACACACATTTATTCTTCACAAACTTCAATATATCAAACGGATTGTATAAACTGTCCCCTAAAAAGTTATACCCGTTATACCACTCCTTTACCTCTTCCAAATTTACTCCATACTTCTTTATTTCCTCTCCTAAATACTCCTCTAATTCTCTCTGTGTTATCCCCACTATATTGCCAAAATCTGGATTCAATGAGATGTCCTCTAAATTATTCAATCCTGAGAATATCCCCGCTTTGCTGAACCGCGTTACCCCCGTCAGCAATATAAACTTCAAATATTCATCCAAATCTTTCAATAACGAATAAAACCCCTTCAAATACTCCCGAACCTCTTTGGCTTTCTCTGGATCCTCTATGTTATCCAATATCGGCCGATCGTATTCATCTATTAACACCACTACCTGTCGAGAATACTTCTCATTTGCCTTCACTATTACATCCCGTAAAATATTTACACAATCCTTCTCCCCCTCATCTACCTCTATCGCCAATCTACGCGCAATATCTACTAAGATTTTCCATAACCTGCTTTTCAAGTCTTCAATATTGCTACACTCCGGCATACTCAACAATATCACCGGATATCTCTTTTCCCAATCCCACCTATTATGTATCCACAGCCCCTCAAACAATTCCTTCTCCCCCTCAAACAAATACCTTATCGTGGACAACAACAAACTCTTACCAAACCTACGCGGACGGGAGAGAAAGACTACAGAACTGGTAGTCAATAACTTGTGTATTTCTTTTGTCTTATCTATATACAAATATCCCTTCTCATCTGTTCGCAACTTCTTAAAATCCTGTATCCCTATCGGCATCAATTTATCCATTCTTCCCTCCTTATATATCTCTACCACATAATTCTATCACCCAAACAATACTTTACAAAAAAACAAATACAATTTGCTAAATCCAAAAACTATATCTTGCTCTCGATAG
>JAMOOT010000307.1 GCA_027065215.1 Candidatus Omnitrophota bacterium
GCTATATTTCCCCTGTAACCTGATCTACAATAGGTGACTATTTCCTCGTGTTTAGGCAAATCTATCTTTCCATCAAGTATATCACTTAAAGGGATATGGATTGCTCCTTCAAGATGGAACCGATCCCATTCTGGAGATGTTCTTACATCCACAAGATATTTTATCTGTTTTGTTTCAAGCTTATTTTTTAATTCATGGACCGAGATCTGGGGGAGGTGGTCTATATTAAATCCCATGATTTGCCATGCACTCATTCCTCCATAAAGATAGCCCAGGATGTTATCATATCCTATTCTATGCAAATGGATACACATTTCATGGTAGAGGGCTTCTGAATCTACCACAAGTAATATATCAGCACTGGGCTCAACAGCCATACCAACCCAATTAGCTAGTCCTTTTTCAAAGCCTATATTTATGCTTGTTGGTATATGCCCTCCACCAAAAGCAAGACTGTCCCGTGTATCAATCACTACAGCACCTTTTTCCATGAGGTTTTTAAACTGGATAGGATCTAATCTTCTTCTAGCAGGACATTTTTCAAGAAGTGGAGCTCCATTTATATTTATCTCTATAATCTTGGAAAAACTCTTAGGTCTAGGTGGAAACCCTCCTTCTTTAACCTTATTTACAAACTCCTCTAAACTCTCCATCTTAAGGAGTGGATTGTTATGTCTTTCAAAACCTAAGGTAGAAGACCTCTTTGCGCTCATGCCTCCGCCACAGAGGGATCCCTGTCCATGTGCTGGATAGATTTCCAGTCTGCCAGGAAATTTTCCAAGTTTATGATACAAACTTTCATATAGATTTTTTATCTGCTCATCTAAGATTTCCTCCCCAGCAAGATCAGGCCTACCGATATCTCCAACAAAAAGTAGATCTCCTGTAAGTATCATCCATGGCTCTTCAGATCTGGAAAGATCACTTACAAGGATAGATATGGAATGTGGAGTATGTCCTGGAGTATGCAATATCTCAAGCCTTACATTACCAAATTCTATAATATCGCCTTCTTTAAGTTTTTTATGGGGAAACTTTGCTGGAGCACTTTCATGAAGGTATATATCTGCCCCTGTAACAGACTTAAGTTCCTGGTTACCACTTACATGATCTGCATGTATATGGGTTTCAATTATATGGGTTATCCTCATCCCTTCTTGCTGGGATATATCGAGATATTCCTGTATATCCCTTTTGGGATCCACTATAACGCATTTCCTTGCCATAGGAC
>JAMOOT010000308.1 GCA_027065215.1 Candidatus Omnitrophota bacterium
GTTTTAAGCAGGTAATGGAATTTTTAAACAGGACAAGGATTCATGTGGCAGCTCAGGGAGTAGGTATTGCAAGAGCTGCCTTAGATGAGGCAGTGAGATACACAAAACAAAGAAAGCAGTTTGGAGTCCCTCTTGCCTCTTTTCAGATTACTCAATTTAAGATTGCTGAAATGGCAACCATGATCAGGGCTGCCAGAAACCTTTACTATGAAGCTGCGTGGAGTGTGGATAAGGGCAAGATCGATCCAGGACTTATTGCAATGGCAAAATGGTATGGAGGATATGTGGCTGTGCGCTGTGCTGATGAAGCACTTCAGATGCATGGAGGCTACGGTTACATAGATGAATACAAGGTTCAAAGGTTATACAGGGATGCAAAGATAATAGAGATATACGAAGGCTCAAAGGAAGTAGAAAAGCTGGTTGTAGCTAAATCTATACTGCGGTGAGGGGTGTTTTATGAAAAGGATAATAAACATGAGGCAGATGTCTGTTAATCAAAAAGGCGTGATAAAAAAGGTTTCTGCAAAGGGAGAGATGGGAAGAAGGATAAGGGAAATGGGGCTTGTCCCGGAAACTCCTATCCAGATTCAGGGTAGAGCACCGCTAAAAGACCCTGTAGCAGTAAAGGTAAGAGATTTTGTGCTCACTTTAAGAAATAATGAAGCCAATTATATAATGGTAGAGGTAGATATAGAAGAGGATCATGATGAAAAAGCTTAAGATAGCACTTGCAGGAAATCCTAATTCTGGAAAAAGCACAGTATTTAACGCACTTACAGGTGCAAGACAACATGTGGCAAATTATCCTGGTGTTACTGTGGAGAAAAAATACGGTGATGTGGAATATAAGGGGTGTAACATATTGGTGGTTGATCTGCCAGGGATATACTCATTGACCGCATATTCTATTGAGGAGATAGTGGCAAGAGACTTTATTCTTAATGAAAAGCCAGATTTTGTAGTAGACATAGTAGATGCGTCCAATCTGGAAAGGAACCTCTATCTTACTGTTCAGCTCTTAGAGATGGGAGCTCCTGTTATAATTGCATTGAACATGATGGATCTGGCAAGTTCAAGAGGGATGATAATTGACCATGAGAAACTTTCTGAACTCATGGGAATTCCTGTGGTTCCCATGATAGCAAGGGTAAATAAGGGAATAGATAAGTTGCTGGATACTATTGTGGAATTTGGATGTGAAGGTAAAAGGGAATGGAAACCTCTT
>JAMOOT010000309.1 GCA_027065215.1 Candidatus Omnitrophota bacterium
CTTGTTCAGCGCCTGCCTTACTTCTCTGTTCGGTATCCGCAACTTATACTCTATAAACCCTTCCTCTGCTATCACCTCATCTATCGTCAAATACCCCGCCTGATACAATATCACCTCCGGCCTTATGTTCTCCACATCAAACCTATCCATCATCTCTTCACCGACTACTAAATTGCTCAACTCCGGTATGTAGAAATTCCCACTCTCTATCAACTTTATCAGAAAATTCGGTGTTCCTGTACTGAACCAGTAATCCTTAAACACACATCCACTGTCCACAAACCTCAATACATCAAACGGATTATATAACCTATCCCCTAAAAAACTGTACCCGTTATACCACTCCTTTACCTCCTCCAAATCCACATTATGCCTCTTTATCTCCTCCCCTAAATATCTTTCTAATTCCTCTTGTGTTATCCCTACAATATTGCCATACCTCGGATCTAACGATATATCCTTCAGATTATTCAATCCTGAGAATATCCCTGCCTTGCTGAACCGTGTTACACCGGTCAATAGAATAAATTTCAAATATTCATCCAAATCCTTCAATAACGAATAAAATCCCTTCAAATACTCCCGCACCTCTTTGGCTTTCTCTGGTTTTTCTATGTTATCCAGTATCGGTCGATCGTATTCATCTATCAACACCACTACCTTACGAGAATACTTCTCTGCCAACTTCTGAATCAACTCAGCAAACAAACTCGAGGGATGTTCAGATGAAAACTGCACATCCTCTCTCTCACAAATCAACCTTAATTTATCTCTCAGCAATACCTCTAACTTTTCTCTACCCTTACACTCCGGCATACTCAACACTATCACCGGATACCTCTTTCCCCAATCCCACCTATCATATATCCACAACCCCTCAAATAATTCCTTCTCTCCCTCAAACAAATACCTTATCGTGGACAATAACAAACTCTTACCAAACCTGCGCGGGCGGGAGAGAAAATACGGCGGGAACTTCATCTTTTCTCTATGTCCTTCAGCAAGCAATGGATAAATCCACTTCGTCTTGTCAACATAAAGATATCCGCTCTGCCTCAACGACTTAAAATCCTGTACCCCTATCGGAAGCAATTTATCCATATAGACCTCCTACATACCATTCCAATCTCCCACACAATTCTATCATCTGAAGAACACTTCCATCTACAAAGAGTTTCAAATAAATCTCTGCAACTAAGCAAATTTGGAAAATATC
>JAMOOT010000310.1 GCA_027065215.1 Candidatus Omnitrophota bacterium
ACCTCAAATAAATCAGGAGAGAATAATGTTGCAATCTTTGGCTCGGTTAGATTGGCAGATGATAACACAATAATGATGATGCTGGGCAACAATAGGACCTTTTCCAATCTTCAGGAGAATCCACATGCTGCTCTGTTAGTAGTAATACCAGGTAAAAAAGGTTTAGAAACAGAAGGTTGTCGATTATATTTAAAGGTTCGGAAAGTGGAAGATGGAGGCGAGATATTTGATCGTATGAAGGCTGAAATAAAGGCAAAGATTGGAGATGCAGCTGAGATGCTTCAACATCTTGTAATTTTTGACATTGTGGGAGTTAGGCCAATTGTTGATATGGGACAAGATATTTAAACAAAAACAAGAGGAAGGCAAATGAGTATTAAGGTCGTTGTGCCGAAGTCTCTAAAACATTGGTTGGATGGAAAAGAAGAGGTGGATTGCGAAGGAAAGAATGTGGCAGAGTGTATTGAGTATGTGGAAGAGCGAATTCCTGGTTTTAAGCAGAGAATAGTTGATGAGAAAGGGGAATTGAGGGAAGATGTTATTGTTTTCGTTAATGGAGATAATATTCGGCATACAGAAGGACTGGCTACACAGGTAAGTGATAATGATCAAATAGGAATAATACCTCTGGTATTATAATGGAGGTTTATTAAGATGGTGATATGGGACCATCCAGAATCCCATTATATATTTGTCTATCATCCCAAAGTATTGTGGGGTGTAAATTATATAAGATACAAAGGCAAGAAATTAACCAATGGAGAGGTTTTGAAATATTGGGGTAAATGGGTGGTTTTAGGAGAAAGAGAGTGGCTTGATAAATTAGCTCAGAAGTTAGATAAATATGTTGAAGAAGAAAAAATAGCGAGTATAAAATATACAAGAGAACCCTCCAAAAATCTCAGAATAGATGAGTGTGTAATGTTGGTTTATTGTGATAAGCGAGAAAGAGATGAGGTGTGGGCTATTTTAGAAGAGCATGGAGTGAAACTCAAAGCCTGGATCTCGGAAAAAGAAACTATGGAGATGTGGATGCCTGGGGGAAGACTTCTTGAGAGATGGATACGCACTAATAACTTCAGTGAAGAGCAGGCTGAAGCAGTAAGAGAGGACGCTCGGAGAACATTGGGTTATGTTTTCAACAATCCTGACGCAATTTATCGACCCTGGGCACAATAATTAATTAATAATAAAAAAGTTGTCTTAAGA
>JAMOOT010000311.1 GCA_027065215.1 Candidatus Omnitrophota bacterium
TGTGGAGACTAAGGAACTATTTGGCGGAGACACGAGTGTTGAGGGAATGGACTGGTTAGTATTCAGCAGCCGATATGTTGATAATAGCAACCCTTTCAACCCTGTTGACGAGCCTAAGAAGAACATGGTGGCTGTTGCTCCTTTCTTCAAGACCAACGGCACCTGCGGAGGCGCTTTTGAAACAGAACAAATACTGAGTTCAAGATTCTACATGCCACACTATGCTCACAACTCTTCAAGCGATGGAAAACCATTCTGGTGGAACGGTTATGTCCTGGTAAACCCTACTGAAGAGGACTCAGAAGTGCTGTTTGTTTGCAGAGACTCTGCCGGCAACAACTTAGGAGTCTATAAGAACAACATAGAAGCAGGTGGCAAACTGATTGGTTTGTTAAGGGATTTGGACTTGCCGGAAGGCACTGACCAGATAGAAGTCATCTCTGAACAACCATTATATCGCGGCTTCTTATTCGGCGGAGAGCCAGGCACCTCTCTGGAGAAGATCATGGCCGGTGTTGACCTAACACCTTCAGGGCTGGTCGGCGGTCTAGTAGATGTTACTGACCAAGATTATGTACCAGTTTATGAGTATTTTGTTCCTTTAGCTGATAGTCGCTCGCCAACAGAGAATGAAGACGGTGCTTGGACAGGATTAGTGATTGTTAATCCTGGAGTGGAGAAGGAGATAAAACTAAGCTATGTTAATCAGGATAATGTAGAGATCGGTTCTCAATTCCTTAACCTAAAACATAACGAGAAGTTCGTAGGAACACTGGAAGATCTGTTAAAAGAGGCTGGTCTTGAAAGCATAAGAGAAGAGGTAAAAGGAATATATATTGACTCAAACCCTCGTAAGATGCTGAACGGCAACACGCCACTGCAAGTATTAGGGCTTGTTGGTGGTATTAGCAAGGACGACGGTTCTCATGTCGGCATGATCGGTGTTTCCCCGGTGCTTGTTAACAATTCTGCCCCTGAGGTTTATTTATCCTTGGAGAACGAATCAATGGGCTTAGAAGATACTGTCAACAACTTAACAAGGTTAATCTTTGAAGACAACGACGGAATAAAGTACAATATCACAGTAAAACTACAAAATCCTTATGAAAGGATAGATTATGTAAGCATTAATGTTATTGATAAGGGCGGCAATGTTGTTGGTACTCTTGGAGGAGGGGATTATATTAGTTTTCCTCAGGATGCTAATT
>JAMOOT010000312.1 GCA_027065215.1 Candidatus Omnitrophota bacterium
TCACTATCTTGGCCGCCTCTCTTAGGTCCGAAAGCCTTCCATTGGTGCAGGTCCCTATATAGACCTCATCTATCGGGGTCCCCTCCACCTCTTTAAGGTCTACCACATTGTCTACTGCATGAGGACAGGCAATCTGGGGCTCAAGATCACTAACATCAAATTCATACTCCGCACAATACTGGGCATCTGGATCAGCATAGACCTTTTCATACGCTCGTCTTGCCCGCCCCCTCAAAAATTCCTCAACCACCTCATTAGGAGGCAATATAGCCGCCTTTGCTCCCATCTCCACTCCCATATTGGCAATCGTAAATCTACCCTCTATGTCCAGAGAATCAATAACCTCACCGTAAAACTCCACTGCCTTATAGGTCGCACCGTTGACGGTCAGATTTCTTATAATGTAGAGTATCAAATCCTTCGCCGTTATTCCACAAGGCAACTTTCCCTTGACTGTAATCTTGATAGTCTCCGGTACCTTAAACCAGTTTTTGCCTGAGGCCAAGGTAATGGCCAGATCCGTAGAACCAACACCCGACGCAAACGCCCCAAGGGCTCCATAAGAACAGGTATGAGAATCTGCCCCCAAGACCAGATCTCCAGGCAGGACATTCCCACTCTCAGGTATAACTACATGGCAGACCCCACTGCCTATCTCAAACAACTTCACCCCATATTCCTTAGCAAACCTGCGCATCTTATCATGGACACGAGAGACACCCAAATTAGGAGAGGGTGCACTGTGATCAATCACCATAGAAAATCTATCTTTTAACGCCAGATCCTTTATCCCCCAATCCCTGATCCGATCAATAATAATCATACTCGTTCCATCCTGTCCAAAACAATAATCTACATCACAGATAGCGAACTCACCTGCCTTCAAATCCCTACCTGCATGCCTGGATAATATCTTTTCCGCAATTGTCTTGCCCATAGCACAAGTCCTCCCAGGTTAATAACATATCCCACTTAAAAAACGGACGACAAAACAAATCTAAGATAGGATTACACGAAATCCGGAGAAAATGCAATCAAAAACTGTATCGCAACCGCACGTATACATTACTATTGCGCTCCATCTGGCCAAAATCAATCTTGGCCTTCTTACACCAAAAATTAGCCCTACCTAACCTACAAAAGCAAGGGAAGAGATAATATTTACAGACTTCCAACCTTATAAATTAGTTCCGACTCCATCCTATCG
>JAMOOT010000313.1 GCA_027065215.1 Candidatus Omnitrophota bacterium
CCTTATCCTGTATCATTTCAGCAATGGCTCCCCGTGATAAGAAATGGACTTGATTATCCTCTCAACCTTTTTTCGCGCAGAGTTAGATAAGGGTGCATAGTGAAGATCAGAGGTATACTTCTGAGCATTATGGGTCATCCACCAGAGTAGATCTACCAGAGCCTCGGCCTTTTCCCTTGTCAGGCCCCCTTTAGCCAGATCCTTATACACGAGTATCCAGGTAAAACCTGAAATAGGATATCCATTTTCAGAAGACGTATCGGTCAACGAGACACGCATATCATCTGGCAATTTAATATCTGCTGCCAAACTCACTGATTCAACTGTGGGCGTAATAAACCGACCTGCCTTGTTCTTTACATCCGCATAGGGCATATCATTGCTCAGTGCATAGGTGAGTTCCACATACCCAATGGCACCCGGTAATTGTTTTACCAGACCAGCCACTCCAGGATTGCCCTTACCTCCCAAACCACATGGCCAATTCAACGCCTTACCTCGCCCCACCTTATTCTTCCACTCCTCACTAACCTTACAGAGGTAATCAGAGAAGATAAAGGTAGTCCCACTTCCATCTGATCTATGCACAACTATTATCTTTAAATTTGGCAGATTTACATCCGGATTCAACTCTTTTATTCTTGGATCATTCCAATTAGTTATCTCCCCCAAGAATATCTTTGCAATTATCTCACCTGTTAATCTCAACTTAGGCCTGCCCGGGAGATTGTAAGTAATCACCACTGCTCCCGCAGTAATGGGAATATGCAGAATAGGGGCAGAAAATTTCTTAAGTCCCTCATCATCCACATACGCATCTGAGGCCCCAAAATCCACTACCTTGGATAGGAGCTGTCTTATGCCTCCACCTGATCCAATCGCTTGATAATTGATCCTTACCCCTGTCTCTTTATAGTATTCAGCGAACATCTTGGAATAAAGGGGATATGGAAAAGTCGCGCCTGCCCCTGTTAACTCTACTGCTACTGCTTGCCCTACACACAATCCCATCCAAAATCCTAATAATACCCCAGTTAACCAGATTACCTTTTTCACTTACCACCTCCTTTTTTCATCAAAACTTGACCTCTAACTGAATCAACAGTTCATCATTATCTACATCCCTGCCACCTGTGTCTTCATCGTTGATATAGTACTCGGCCTTTATTTTAACATTTTTTATCACCTCTGTAATCAAGGCAATGG
>JAMOOT010000314.1 GCA_027065215.1 Candidatus Omnitrophota bacterium
CGTTTATCCCCTGCACTACCTTTTTATCAACCGTCTCCTTGCCTATCGCCCTTAAGAAGGCCTCATCGTCCTTTACGTTCTTGACCGCCGATTCAAACAACTTCCTCAATTCCTTCTCTTGTTCTTTCGTAAGTTTCTGTCCCTTTTGCAATCCCTTAATCCACTCATAGGCCTTCTCCACCTCCTTTGTCAGTGGTTTCAGGTCCTTCGGGGTCTTGACGTTGTACTCCTTCTTCACCTTCTCTATCGCCATAACCCAATGTATATACTCATTTACCAGATAATTGAAACTGTGCTCATATCCATTGTGGTATCTGTCAAACATTCCCAACAAAACCGCCGCAAGTTTGGCTGCCGGCCCAAGGGAAGAGGAACTAACCGCACCGAATATAGTAGACAAGTTCCATAAGACCCCAGACCTAAACTGGCTCTCTAATGCCCTGAGATTGGCACCCTGGGCAATATACTGCAATATCGCGTTCCCATATTCGGCCTTAGCCGCCCAAACCGTCCCAGCAAGAAGGGGTTGCTTGCGGGGATCTTCCTCGTTCTTATCCATAATCACCCGGAACTGGAGGGAAGGAGCATTGTCTTGATTCACCTCTTTCCACGGAACCTCCTTAATCTCATCCGTAGTAGGATCCACCTTATAGGCCTTTACCTCATACTCCTTACCATCTATCAGCACATACACACGCTGTGAACCATCGGGCATTATCTTATGTATTATCTCATCACTGGTCAGTACTGCCCGAACACCAGTCGGGATACCGTTCTCAGAATCCATATCCCAGAGGGTAAAGGCAATACCGGAATTCTTCCCGGCCTTGATCTTGGCATCTACCATCGTCTTTATACTCTCCATCACCTTTTCCATATAGATATATTCTTGAATGTCCTGTTCTATCTTACCTATGGCCCCAAGATGGTTCTCCAACGAACGAATCTCGTTCTGGAGTTTCTTTGATGGCGCCCGCTTATATTCCCTCATCTTATTCTTTATCTCATTCCTTATCTCATTCTTAAGGATCTCCAGCCTTTCCTTCTCCAACATCACCTTCAGCGAAGTCTTAACCCTTGCCAATGCCGCCTCTAACTCCTCTTGTTTTATCTTTAGATTCTTCTGCACGTTATTGGCCTTTTTATCCTTATCTTTACCTACCTCTTGCAATTTCCTCTTTACCTTGTTCATCTCAGCCGTTAACTCATCTATCTTCTTTACCTTCTCATACTTAGCAAGATCTTTTATCTTCTTTTCCAGTTGCTTTATTTTTTCGTCCGGCTCCCTTATTTTCTTTTTGTTCTGCCTATTAATTGACTTCCCTTTTTCTATAATCTGTCTCTTCTTCTTTAATTCCTTCAGATTAGCCTTTAACTGTTTTATCTTCTCATCTAACTCTTTCAACTTTAACTTTTCCAGGGCCGTATAGGTCTCTTTTAATCTCTTTATCTCTCCTTTTAGATCTATCTTCAAATCTTTATTGCGTGCATACAACTTCTTGATATCTGTATCCAACCCTTCAATCCAGACCTTAAGTAAGGTTTCAATCTTTTTCTCCACCTCATACAGGTTCTTGCTCTGAATGGCCTTGGCTAAAAGGGTCTTAAGTTCCCGATAATGGAGATACTCCCTCTGAATCTTCAACGCCATATCCCCTGCCCACTTGCCAAAGAAGAATCTGTAAACATTTTCTTTCCCATTTACCTCAACTCTCACTTCAAGGCCCAACGGAACGTTTTTGTTTCGAAGTTTCTGCATATCCATCGGATCCACTTTTTGGCCAGTCACGTAATTTATCAACGTAATCTTAGCTCCTCTATCCTTAAGGTGTTGTATATACCTCTTAAACTCCATAACACTTCTGAATACGCCACCTGGGGATTCGGATTTGGATTTGGATTTGGATTGAGATTGGGGTTTAAAGACATTCCTATCCTTAACAATCTCGTAATTCTCCTTTACTGTCATCACCGCAAAGACCGTTGGCTTCAAAAGATTATTCTGAATTTCCTTCCAGTTCTGAGCCCGCTGATAGTCACGATAGAGTTTCTTTAAGACACTTCCCTCCACCTCTTCCTTAATCAAATCCTTTGCTTTTTTAAACGCATTAAGGACGTCTAGGAACTTTGTCTTCACTGGAGGCGGTGGCAACTGCTTTAACTCTGATATCTTTTGCAACCGATAATACCATAACCACAACTCGTACTTTATTCTTTTCAATTCATTCTTGATTTGTTCTTTTTTATTCTTATCTGTTAACTTGTTCAACTCTGCCTCTACCTTATTTATCTTAATCATCATGATTAAGTTTGCTTTAGCCAATGCCAATTCTCTATTTAATACCTTCAACTCTTTGCTTAGTTTCTGCTTTTGGGTAGAATCTTCTATCTTATTCAATTTCTCTTTCAATTCTTCTATCTTACCCTTTAATATAGATATGCGGAGGGCTATTTCCTTCTCAATCACATCGATTAATTGGGATCGCGATTCATTTATTTCTGCTGTTTTTTTCTCCCACTTTAACTTTCCCAACTTTTCTATTTTTTCCTTTATCTGCTTTCTTAATTGCCTTATTATTTTTTGCTCTTTTCCTTTCGTATTCTTCGTCAATTCCTGTATCACATTTTCTATATCCTTATTGCTTACTTCATCGCTTACCTTCAGCTGATATTTCTTAAACAACTTACTTAATTCCTTTTGCAATTTATAAAACAGAATTATCCGTGGTTGTTGTGGTTGTGATGATTGAGAGGACTTACCTCCATTATTATTATCACCTCCATCTCCATTTCCATTTCCATTTTTTTGTGGCGGGGGAACCTTAGGAAAGTTCTTCGAGTTCTTCAAGTTCTTATTATCACCCGGGCCGCCATCGCCACCGCCACCGCCTACATTTTGTCCTTGGAATGTTTCTCCTACATTATTCCCTACTGATCTTGTTATAAATCTATTTTTTCTCTTGATCTTGTCCTTCTTCCCCTCCTCTAAAAGTTCCACCATAAAAATACTTATCCGAATTTGCGCCTTTATTTTTTCCAATTCCCTCCTGATTTTTCTTCTTTCACCCTCATCTTTTATCTTGCTCAACTGTGTTTCTAACTTATCTATCATAATTAGTGTCATTAACTGTTTCTTAGCCCATGCCAATTTTTCCTTCACATCCTTCTTCTGGTCAGAATGTTTTATCCCCTTCAACATAGATATATAGAGGGCTATTTTCTTCTCTATGACTTTGGTTAATTGGTGCCTCAATTTATTTATTTCTTCATCTATTTTCTTCTTATCAGGAGATTTTTCCGTTGCTCGCCTCTCCCTCAACTCTTTCAACTTTTCCAATATCTCCTTTTCCTTTTTATCTAATTGTTTCCTAAGTTCACCAGGCCCTTTTGCTTTCGTTGCTTCCTCCACTTCCCGCATCAACTTCGCTATCTCTTTATTAAAATTAATCTTTTCTATCAGGGATCTCAACCCATACTTTTTAATTATTTTAATTGTTATGTCACCAAATTCGGGCTTCTCCTTACCTGGCCCATTGCCAGACCAGTTCCCCGCCTTCGCCTCCTTCGGCCCGCCGAAGAACACCCTCCTTATCTCCCTTATTCCTTTATCTACCCATCGTTGAACTACACCAGAGACAGACGGCACTCCGGGGAAGAAATAATTTACAACCGTGCCACTAACGTTATGGGCAACGTTCAACAGCACTGTCTCAATTGGATAGACAAGCCATCCCAGCCCAATCGCATGAGAGAAGTGCAATACCAAATCTATCTCAAAGGCAATACTCATCAATGGAATCATACCGAGGAGGGCGTAGCGATAAAAACTGGGAGTCTTAAAGGACCGGCCAAACGATACTATCCAATCAATTACCCGTTCTACCAAATGTGGCCGAATGGAAAGGAGGTCTTTTTGATTCAGCTGACTTGGCCCTAATTCATCGGTTACCTGCGAGGTATTAGTTTGCTTTTTCTCTGGAGCAATGGACTTAACCAGCGCCCGCCACTCATATTCTTTCCAGATAAAGGAGAGGGCATAAAGAGCATCCTCTAAAGCAGACTTAGATTCTTTTCTTTTCTCATCCCCTGCATTGGCCCACGCCTGAGTTATTGCATTAGTTACGGCATTTACATCCATTACGTTTATATCCTGCCCAGACCGAGTCTGGTTCACCTCTCCGCTCGGAGGGGCCTTGTTCTCATAACCTAACTTCTCTAAAAGATCCTTAACCTTCTCCTGCGCCCGTGATATCCGAATCTGCCTAATCATCGTCGGAGAAGTGAACATAGCGGAGGTAGCAAAGGTATTCAAGACCAGCAATGGAGTGAAGATATGAGGATGCCCCAAGAAGTTGAAGGAAAACAATTGTGCCCAAAAGGAGGATAATGGAATTAATGGAATATGGGGAAGCAATCCCATTATTACTCCGGTTCCAATGGAAGATAATATCAGGAGTTTGAATCTGCGAACAATGAAGTTCTTCGTCCCACCAAGTATCACTGAATTATCCACAAATTCCTTAAACCTATCGCCCCTGCTTATTCCCTGCCCTGACTTTATCACCTTATCAACCACATCCAGGGCCTTTTCAGTAGGCAAGACACGATAGCGCGAAAACTCCTTAGCCAATACAACCTTGCGGTAGTTCTCTCCAAAGAATGAATCCAAAAGGTGAATCATCAACCGAGGCACAACCATTCCGTAGTCCCACATCCTACGCAGGTAGGAATAATTCAAGGTCTCCGCAACACTCATATAAATCTGTATCTTTTTACCTATATTCCACCACGGAATCGACTTATACCACTGGACTATCATTACCCTAAGGTCTGGAGTTACTTCCTTTACTTCCTGCCCCATATACTCCCTGACAAAATCCTTTAACTCCTCATCATCAAGTTTCCATAAAAATCCAGCCGAACGCACCAATTCAGATGCATGCCAGACATATTCTGCCCTCTCCCTGCGCAACTCATACAAGACCTTTCTTTGAACATCTTCATTTTCTTCTTCTACCTTCTTTGCGACCTCCTCTCCAAACTCTGCCCTTATCTCATCCAAGACCGTCTTAACCCCTTCTGAATTTACTTCCTCTTCGCCAAAGATCTCAGCCCTCCCGGAACGACTTACCACCACCCTTAATAGCCTTTGACCATCATACCAAGAAGATCCATTAGGACTAACACCTACATTTGAATCAACTTCATTCTCATTTACATCACTATCGTTTGTCCCTACTAATAAATCACGAGTACTTTGCTTGGTCTCTACTTTGCTCTCTTTCTCAGGCCTTCCTCCACTTCCACCTACCGGAGGGAGATTTACATACATATTGTACATATGCCTCCGTCTCATCTTCTGCCATCCTTCTATAAACAAGCCATATCCGACAAACAGAAAAAGATATTCCATAAATAAAAACAGAGTTGACGATGACCTGATATCCTTGGGCAAAATAGATATTTCTTGAAGGGATGGGAGATTACTCCATAAATAATAGCCAGCATAAACCAATCCAGCTCCAAATGCTAAAGAACGTAAGGAGGGAAGGAACGATTTCCAATCCAGTGCCTGTAAAGTCCGTTTTACTTCGCGCGGACCCTTTCTGCATATATCCTTAATTATTGCCCACGCTGTTGGAACGCTCCCCAAACCAGCACCCACCAGCAAGGCCCCCGGCCCACTCAAACCCGTAACCGCACCCACCGCACCCAAACCAATTGCAACCAAGGAAGAGACCTTCACCCTATCTATTTCAAAATTCCCTCCTGAAGGCTGGGAAAGAGATTGGTGGAGCGCACTGGAGAGCAACACTCCCATCGGCAAGGCAAAGGCAGAGATTCCAAAACTTGAAGAAATCGCAAAAAGTCCCAAAAACGCCGGTGCATACGTATTGCCAAACGTCCTTGCCTCAAACGAAACAATACGATTGTAAACACGGGGAAGTAAGCCCTGGTTAGAAAACCTTTCCATCTCTGCCTTGAAGAAGTCAACATCCCCTTCAATCTTCCCCATTTCCTCAGGCATCTTTCCCCCCATCCCCATCTGTTGAATAAATTCCATAATGTTCTTTTTTTCATTATCTACATCTACCCCTAAGACATCCCGCAGAAATTCAGCAGTCCAATCTTTTTCTTCTTTTTTATTGGCGTTCTCTTTTTTTGCCTCTTCTTCTACAATTTTTCTAATTTCACCTAAAGAAATCTTTCTCTGCCTTCCCAAAGCACGTTTTACACTCTCTCTTACTTGCTTCACAAATTTATTCTTATCTGCAAATTCTACTTGTTCTCTCTCAATATAGTCTTCAACCGCACAGCTCACGCCTACATCTATCGCCATATCTGTAGCAACATCTCCCTCAGCAAAGAGAGTATTATCGATCTTTCCGTTGTTACCTAAAAGCATATTTCTTATCTTCTCTCTTATATCCTCCGGTAAATTTCCCTCTCTCATATTCTCCTGTTTTCCAAAATGCACCCTAATCTTTTCTTCTATCGCCTGTCTTACCTTCTCCTCAAATCGCTCCGTCTCATCTTGAATCCTATTCTGTCCTTCTCCCTCTATCTGCTCCTGAAATCCGCTCCCTTCTTCCCTCTGCCCCTGTTCCTTCGGCTCAACTGCTTTGACCTGTTCGTATTCCTCTATCTTCACCCCATTATTCACCATTGCCCGGGCGAGGTCTGAAAGGACCTTTTTATCCTCACTCTCTTCGTCTCCAAAGAACTTTCCAATCTTC
>JAMOOT010000315.1 GCA_027065215.1 Candidatus Omnitrophota bacterium
AAGTTTATCCCTTACAGTAATGGAGAATTTCATCCCAATATGGTCAATAAAGATCCATTTTATGTAGCAGCAAAGGTGCTGGTGGCGCGAGAGATATATAAAAAATCAAAATTAGTTGAGTCACTTGAAAGCATTGGTGTTGGAAAGGAGAGGATAAACAAGATTGAGTCTATATTAGGAAATGAGGGTTTTGATCCAGACCAGGCCCTTAAAAATACAAGGGCCGGTGGAAGAACGATAGAGCAAACCACTCCTATGGAGTTGTTGAGTCTGGCTCGTCTTGGGAAGGGAGATGTGACGTTCTTATCCGGGACTTTATCGGATATAGAACCGGTGCTTAGAATGCTTACTGGCAAGGGAGTGGAGACAGTGGGAATACCTATTATCATGCCGACCAGTGGTGGTTGTATCCTTATGCCCGGAGAGAAGCAGACAAAGGTTTTTCTCCGGGTAATAGATGAAGATAAGGTTGTTGGAAAGTTAGTTGGTGAAATTGTGACGAGAATATCGGGAGAAACGCACAAAGCGGTTTATGTGGTGATCCCTGATCCAGTTGTCCGGAGGGAGGTGGTGCGCGAATTACAGACGCAGTTAGGTGAGGGTAGGGTTAAGGACTTATCTGACAATCCAGAGGAGTTAGTTTCTGAGGCAGCAAAGTTGGGCACCAACGAGACCTCTACCAGGGTTTTGGTTGTGAATGAGTTAGGTGAAAGAGGTATTACCGCAGGAAAGGATTCAGAAGCGTATGTGGATTTAGTAAGTTTTTACGGAAGTGGAAGTGAGAAGATTGTGGCTGAGCAGTTGCTTACCCGTATCAATAGAGGGGAATTGATGGATGAAACAAAGCAAGGGCAGGCTGTCCTCTATATTGATAAAAAGTTGATAGAAGACCTTATTAGGGAAAATGCTTACAGAGAAAAGGATATCAAAAGGATGTTAATTGAGTTGGATAAGATGGAGGAAAAGAATATGAAGAAGATGAAATCGAATGCTAAGAACGAAGCAACGGGAGGAGATGAATTGGAATCAGAGAACAGAGTGGGTAAGGAGAATGTGAATGATAATGCAGAAAATAAAGAGGGAGATACAAATAATGCGCTAAAATCTTATACGGAATTATACGATAACTTGTGGGAGAAAATAAAGAGAAGGGAATCTCTTACTGATGAAGAATGGGGGGATGCGGTTAGGTTGTATTT
>JAMOOT010000316.1 GCA_027065215.1 Candidatus Omnitrophota bacterium
CCCTCCACTTATCTCCGTATTCAAACTTTATCTTTGCCTTGATCCAGAAGCAGTCTTCATTCAAATCATGCACATAAAGGATCTGTGGTTTAATCCTCTGATGATCATATTTACCAACCACAAGATATGTTATATAGAACCTGTCTCTTGGTATCTTCCACGGATCTATGTAGTCGTTAAGTATGTTTGGATTATTTGCAAACTGAATAAGTGATACATTGACAACTCTTCTGTTAAACACCATTGGATCTCTTACCAATGCCTCATCATGATAGTTTATTACTCTGAAATGGAAGAACTGGAAGCTGGTAAAGAAGTTTTGATGTGGATTAAGCCAGTAGATCCAGATTGGCCAGTCATAACCAATCATATACCTGAGTTCATCTTTGCGCACATTTCCTCGTTCAGCAAAACCATCAAATGGATGATCTGTATAACCCAAGACATAGTTCAGATATTCAGGAAAACCTGACCACTCCAATCCTTCAAATCCTGTTCTTGGGTCAAAGACAAGATGATGATGTCTGTTTGCATTAAATGTCTTGCTGAATTCATAGACAGCTTCAACTCTCAGCACAGGAGATGTATTTCTCCACCTAAACCACCACATACTTTTATTTACTGTAAATCCAACAAGTTGCATTCTTGGATAATACCAGTCAACATCTAACTGCATGATATGTGGATTCATATATGGATCTGTATATCCACCCCATGCGTGAGTATACTTGGCACTTCTGGGAAATGCACCATTTAGGAAGTCATTAAGCAATCTTGTTGGTACAGTATAAGTCTTTCCATTGTGTGTAATAGTTGTTGTAAGATTTCCTTTACCAAGAGCTTTCATAGCATTACCAAGCACATTAAGAGCATCCAGTTCATCTTCTCTAACATTCAGCTGGCCATTCCGAAATGCTGGACGGAATGTAAAGCCACGCCATTTCAGCATATAGAATCTCTGATATCCATAAAATCCATTAAGTGTAATATACCAATCGTGAATATTAAATTTAAACCTTACTGCAAATTCCATATGCCCTCTTTTCTTTGTATCATGAGGCCATACCTGTGAGAACTGTGGAAGCCATGGGAATAGAAATGCCCATGGTCCGCCCTGATTTGCATAATCACCATGAGTGGTTACATATTTCTGCTTTCCAGTAAATCTTACTATTCCTGCTGCCTTATCATATATA
>JAMOOT010000317.1 GCA_027065215.1 Candidatus Omnitrophota bacterium
AGCCACTGTCAAAACGTCTTCATTACCGCAAGGGATGATCGCGGATATATTCGGTTCTTCTTTGAGGAGTTGATTGATTCTATTGACAAATCCCTCTTCATCCTCTCCACTAAAAGGAACGGTAAAAAATCTATCCACAAAAAATCTGCCTACCGCCTCCTCAAATGGATCCACTCCCACAACTTCAATCCCTTTTTCCTTGTAGGCCAATATAATCTCTGGACTGGTCAGTCCACCAACCGTTGTAATCAGTATCTTCATATCTTCCCCAACTCGATCTCTTTCAAAACCCCCACCAAAGCCTCACCTATATACTGCGCATCCTCTACCGAAATCCCCAAGTGCATTGGCAAACATATATGCCTCTTAGACAAGGCCTCACTGTAAGGCAACATCCCCTCCTCTATAGAATACATCCTTTTGAAAACCGGTTGAAGATGTAAAAGCGGAGTATACGGCGTATCTACGGATATCTTCTTCTCTGCCATTTTAGAAATAACCGCTTTTCTGTCTACACCATCTTTCAAGAACACAACAAACCGCCAATAGGAATGATATACATCTGGAGAAGCGTCCTGAAATCGCTCAATACCCTCACACCCCCTCAACACGCTCTTATAGGTCTGGGCTAATCGGTTCCGATGGGCAGTAAACTCATCTAATCTCCGAAGTTGATATCTTCCTAATATACCCTGTATCTCTGTCATACGCGAATTCCGTCCTAAGTTAGCATATATCTCATAGGTCTTATCCACATCTCTGCCACGGTTTCGGATACTCTTTACCAACTTATACAACCATTCCTCATTGGTGGTAATCATGCCTCCCTCACCCGTAGTGATAATCTTAGTAGAATAGAAAGAAAAACAACCAGATATTCCTATAGAACCAGCCAACCTATCCCCGATCCTTGCCCCATGGGCATGAGCACAATCTTCTATAAGGTAGATCCCCCTCTCGTCCAAGAATCTCTTAAGTTCCCAGATATTTTCCTGAATAAGTCCAGCAAAATGGACAACAATAACTGCCTTTGTCCTTTCGTTAACCTTGCGTTTAACATCCTCTAATGATATGGAAAAGTTTTCGTCCACCTCTGAAAAGACAGCCCTTGCCCCTCGAAGAGCAACAACACTTCCCGTCGCAATAAAAGTCTGACAAGGGACTATAACCTCATCTCCTTCCCCTATATCCAA
>JAMOOT010000318.1 GCA_027065215.1 Candidatus Omnitrophota bacterium
ATCCTTGAGGAGATATCTCAGGAGTATGCTGGAAAACTTAAAGTGGTTAAGGTAAATGTAGACGAGAGCCCAATAGTTGCCAGCAGTTATGGGATAATGAGCATCCCTACTATGATCCTCTTTCGTGGAGGCAATCCAGTAGGCAAATTGGTAGGTGCGGTCCCTAAGGAGATGATAAAACAGCACCTTGCCCAGTGGGGTGTAGAGTAAGAAAATGAATTTTAATTTTGAGGATATAGATCGGGCCAGGCGAATATTGGGCCTTGATGAATATGCGAAACTCTCTGAGATTCGTGAAGCCTTTCATCGCTTGGCTCGATCACTTCATCCTGACCGGTGCAATGACTCTGGCAAAGACTGTGAGGAGAGATATAAAGAAGTCTCTTGGGCCTATAATCTCCTCATAGCCTATTGTGAGAATTATAGATTCTCCTTTAAGAAAGAAGACGTTGAGCGTCAAGCATGGGATGATCAGACCTATAGACATCTCAAGCAATTCTATGATGGTTGGTGGGGGAATATATAATCTTGTTGTATTCAGGTATGGATTGTAAGGTAGTCTCCACCCTAATAGATCTTCCCGTAGATGAAGCCTTTGATTACGCTGCGGATTCTAATGATTTGATGCCCGGGCATAGAGTAAGGGTGAATTTTGCTGGAAAAAGGGTGATTGGTATCGTCTCTTCTCTTGATCGTAGAGCGCCTAAAAGGGATATCAAGAAGATTATCTCTCTTTTGGATGAGGGGGGTAGGTGGTTCTCTGAATTGGATCTGGCATGGCTTAATTCCTTATCAAGAGATTGTTGGGTATCTTGGGGGGAGATGGTTTTCTCTGCACTTCCTGTTGAACTACGTTCAGGGAAGTGGCAGGATTTTTCCTCTCAGGAGATAAGGCCGAATAAAGGAGATGGAGAGGTAATTGAGTATTATGAGGACCTACCTGAGTTTAGAAGATTTGTCAAGAACACATTAAAGGAGGCGAAATTTAGAATTGTATTTTGGATTGTGGAGTCAAAGTTTCGGGTAAATGAGTTGGTAACGCGGATTAAGAGAGAGATATCAATTCCTGTTATGGGGTTTTATCAGGGTATTGGTAGGGATAGGTTAAGGCAGATCATAAGGGCAGTTAATCAAGGCCCAGTCTTGATTATTGGGACGCGGCACTTGGCTTTTTGGCCTATGGTAAGA
>JAMOOT010000319.1 GCA_027065215.1 Candidatus Omnitrophota bacterium
AAAGGCAAGAGCCGAATATAAGAAGAGAGATGAAAGAGTTGAGAAGATGACAGACGAAGATGTGGACATCTTCTATTCTTGTACGCTTTGCCAGTCATTTGCACCAAATCATGTGTGTGTGGTCAGTCCAGAGAGAACAGGGCTTTGTGGTGCATATAACTGGCTTGACTGTAAAGCAGCCCATAAGATCAATCCAACAGGACCTAACCAGCCTGTAGAAAAAGGTGAGGTGTTAGATGAGCTTAAAGGAGAATTTAAAGGTGTAAACGAGTTTGTATTTAAAACATCTCGTCAGGCAGTAGAAAGAGTATGTATGTATAGTATTGTACATTATCCAATGACCACATGTGGTTGCTGTGAATGTATTGCAGCAGTTCTTCCAAACTGCAATGGAATAATGACTGTGCACAGGGATTACACTGGAGATACCCCATGTGGAATGAGATTTACAACCCTTGCAGGTATGATGGGTGGTGGACAGCAGTCACCAGGATTCTTGGGTCATTCTAAGTTTAATATTACCCAGAGAAAATTCCTTAAAGGAGATGGTGGCATATTAAGACTTGTATGGATGCCCAAATCTCTTAAAGAAGAGATAAGAGAAAGATTTGAACAAAGGGCTAAGGAAGTGGGAGTTCCTGATCTGTTGGATAGGATCGCTGATGAGACAGTTGGAACTGATGAGGCAACAGTGCTTGAGTTCCTGAAGAAAAAGGATCATCCTGCACTTAAGATGCCACCAATAATGGAATAAGTGTAATTAAGTATAATAAGGCCTGACTCCTTTCCTTTAAGGAGTTGGGCTTTAAAAATAAAAGAGAGGAGATGAAACAATGGGTCTGACTGGAATTCAGATATTTAAGCTTTTACCAAAGACAAATTGTGGTGAATGTGGAGTGCCCACCTGTTTAGCTTTTGCCATGAATCTTGCCGCGGGCAAGGCAGAATTAGATCAATGTCCTTATATATCTGATGAGGCAAGAGAAAAGTTAGCAGAGGCATCTGCTCCACCAATAAGGCCTGTTCAGATAGGAGCAGGAGTTAGGGCATTCAAGGTGGGCGGTGAAACAGTAATGTTTAGACATGAAAAGACATTCTACAATCCAACTGCAATAGGAGTGCTTGTAGGATCTGATATAGATATGGATATACTTGATAGGAAACTAAAGGAGTGGAATGCATTT
>JAMOOT010000320.1 GCA_027065215.1 Candidatus Omnitrophota bacterium
TCAAAGACACCTTTACCACAACCAAAATTGATATAAACAAAATACATTAGCACAAAAGGAATTATCTGAAAAGAGAAATTCATAGATAACTTGAGAATAGGACTCTACACAAGAATCTAAAGCAAATAAAATCGCCACTGGGGCAAGGGCACTTTAGCCTATCTTTCACATATCAAATACCAAATCAGTAGAGGAGAAATCAAAGGCCTCGACCAGAGCGTAATAAGTAGTAATCTCTTGTTGTGAAGTAAAATAGGTCTGGCAACACACAAACAAGGCCATTAAAAGAGCAGCGCTAAATGGGATTGCCCATTTAAGATAAAAAACAGGGGGAAAACGCCTCTCTTGTCTCTTAAGGATTTCTTGCTCAATAGAACGCCATATATGTCTTGGAGGATCCGCCTTAAGATCTGGGAGATGCCGATAAAGATCTTCTGGTTTCATAATAACCCCTCCTGCTCCAACAATTCCCTCGCCTTTAGCATAAAACTCTCTCTTGCCCGTTTCAATCTACTTTTTACTGTCCCAATAGGTATCTTTAAAATCTTAGATATATCTTCATAGGACAGTCCCTCTATTTCTCGCAAGGTTAAGATAAGCCTATGTTCCACAGGTAATTGATTTAATACTGCCTCTGTCAATTCTTTATATTCTGAATATTCTGAATCCGCCTCCTTGTGCTGAGACGTCAAAGAAACAGAACTACAGTTTGTCCGATGAGAACGTTTTCGATACAAGTTGATTGCCTGATTGACTGCAATCCGATAGATAAATGTGCGAAGACTACTCTTCCTCAGAAAACTATTTATTTTCCTATACAGAATTAAAAACACCTCTTGAACCACCTCTTCGCTATCTTCCGCATTTCGCAATATACCTAAAGCCACGTTATATACAAATCCAGCGTAGAGGTGATAAAGTTTTTCAAAGGCCTGAAAATTGCCTCCTCTAATCTGATCAATTAATTCTCGCTCCATATGGCCCCTCATATCCTTAGACAAACAAATACAGAGGAATGTTCCATTAGAATGGTATTATTATTTTTTACTTGTTTCCTTTAAATCCACTTTTCAATAAAAGAATCGTACCCTTAGGACACCCTACAAACTTAGCAATTACATCACATTTAGCCATAAAGAGGAAAAACACTTCGCGGTCAACATCAGAAAGGGCCTCAAAATTGCCTTGTCCTTTACTGATAACCATATCAGCCTTGTAGAACTCAGAGACAAATTCTTTACTTGCACGAGACAATACTGCTCCCGGAGATTGCACTCCAGTCGATATAATATTTGCCACCCTATCAAGTCCCACTTTCACAGCATCATCGTAAGTTACATCATTGATTATCGGCCCACCTCGTACAGCAAAGATAAATTTCTTATCCGGCCATTGTTCTTTTATAGTCTCTATCATTATCTTATCAAATACGATCTCACCACAGTTATCACCAATAACCAAAATCCGTTTAGAATTATGTAATCGAATCAAAAATTCATCTATCTGAAAAAACCGCGCATCAGACTTTTTTTCTTCCCTAAGGATTTGATTCAATTCCCTTAAGACATCGATATCTCCCGTAACTCCAAAATCGATTATGTTTCCAGCAATGCTCAACAAAATTGATTCCTTTACAGGATCCAACGCCGATTTTATACGCTCTTGAATGAGAGGAACCATATCCAAGGCTATTCGATTACTTTCCTCTTTGCCTGTTCTATAAGGATCATCTTGTCCTGTTAATTCTTCAACCTTAGCATACACATCCATCGCAAACTCCGGAGGAGAAATATCATCTTTTATGGAACACAAAAGGCAGGCCACAGATTTCATCAAGGATTTAGTCTGCGTATCATTAAGTGCTAAATACCTCCGCACTGTCAACACCTGGCGTAAAAAACAAGGGCCACATTCAGGAAACCAATTCATCAATCCTCCTTTTTAAAAAACAGGCAAGTACAATTATAATACTATTCCCCCCACATTTTCCTTTTCTTTTTCCATACTCTTTATTATTTCGTTTCTAAGAGAAAGTGCCAAGTCCCAACAAACCTTCGATACCCGACGGGAGAGTACTATTGCCATATTCTCTAATACCTTATTTGTTTCCTTATCCTCAAAAGACTCATCCAACGAAATGGCATCAACTAAGGATATTAAAAACGCTGAAGATAAGCGTTGACGCAAAAAAGTTGGGCTATGGGTAAGATACCCTTGATATTTTATCAATATTGGCAAAAAAACATCTCTAAACCAAGGCCTGTCTTTTAAAACCTCATAAATGGAACCCTTGCCACTTGCTATACCTCTTAACATAGAAATAGTCCTAAACAATGTCTTATTATACTGAGATGAAGATACAGGTTTTCCATATGCTAAAGTAGGCAGTATTTTTTCGGTCCAAAAGGATTCTCTTCCATCAATCATAGCCTGCCGTTTCTTCCATTGCCACCATTGTTCCTTGTGTTCTTTTCTAAGCATAGTAGTCCGACCTTGATAGAACAGCAGATCGTACATTGTCTTTTCCCTGTAATCCTCACCCGACCTTTCTCTCATATTCAGCAACCAAAAAAACCAAGATAATCCACGAGTCATCTCCTCCTTACCCAAATACAAATTATAGCCATAGCGCCATAATAATCTCTCTTTCTTCTCAATCCTATTAAGGGATACAAGATCTCTAATAGACATTCCTTCCTGAAATGCGAATTCCAACAAACCCAAAAGAATAAGATCGTCCTTCAGTCCACTTGAATCCTTACTTCCAACCACAGCCTCTGGCAAAAAGATAATTCGATTTTTTAAATCCAAGTGCAAGGGAGCCTCCATAGGGATAAAATCAAAAGACCTTATTTCGACAGAGAAAGTCTTCTCTCGAATAAGATCTTTTAATCTTCGCTTCAATTCTGGGATAACAACCATAGTCTCAACAAAATCCACCAACTTTTGAGAATTCCATCTATCAATAAATCTGGTAGGTATAGATAGCAGAAATGTATTTTCCAGATCTAACGTCAACTCTCCAGTATTTACGTTATAATTATCAATTATATCATTGGGATAAGTAAACACCTGATTTCCCAAAAAGTCAGATGAAAATGTAAGAAATTGATATATAAGATGAAAAGGCGATATCAACGGCATAAGAGAGGCCTGATTCAATATATTCCAAGCCATAATATCCCTTGGGGAGGTAAATAACGTACCCAAGTTAGAATAAAAACGCTGAATAGGTTTATATCCCACCGCCCATTCTTTTCCTTCCTTCTGATATCTCATAAGCCATTCTTCTGCTGTCCGCATTGCATCTTCATAATGCTCTTTATTCTTAGCAATTAACCCTCGGTAATATACAATAGAACGATACATCCCAGACCAAAATTTTTTATGCGCCCATTTGAGCCATCTCTCATCCTTTGGTAAAGGGTTTAAGATATGAGGGCCTAAACAATCATAGGCAAGATCTAAAAACTCTAACAAATCAGCAATATCATCAGAAGAAAAATCCTGTGCCTTTAGTTCTCTTATAATATCCAATCTAAGGTGAACAGGGCATTGGTGTTCAAGCAGATAGTTATTTAAAGTTCTAAAACATTGCAACTCACCTTCCATTGCCTCCAACCGGTTAAATAAAAACCTATGTCCCATCTTCATCCAATAATCAGCAGATCGGATAGATTCCCTATTTCTTGCCAATATAGCCATAATCAATCGATTCACACTTCGCTCCTTTTGGGAACCAGAAAAAACAACCTTAGCAAAATTTCCTAAAAAAGATACAGGGGAAAATGATGCTTTCCACCTCTCTTTATCTGGTTTACTACTAAACAATTTTTCTATATCTTCACGCCTCAATAATACTTCCCTACTATTAGGAGATTTCAGGACCACTTCAAAACCAGTGGACTTCTTTGAATTCGGGGTATACCTTATCTCCACTATCGCATTCTTAGAGGACAATGCCTGTTCTATTATCTTGTATATCAACACATATCTTCCTTTCTTGTTCAAATTCGTTCCTTCAAAACAATCTTCGGATAATAGAATCATCCCAGTTTCCTTATCCTTGCTAAGCGTAGAAAGGCCATAGAGATCATGACCCTTGTCTGGAAAAGAAAATATCCTCAACCTTTGAAGTTCCCTCAGATTTTCCTTAACAAAACTTAACAATGCCTCACTTGATTCCTTGGAAAAGAAATCCTCAAATATCCCTCTTAAAAACTCTTCAGGTATCCCATCAAAATCATATATCAGTTTAGCCAAATATTCAGCCTTTTGCTCCCCTCCCAAAAATATCTGTAACCTAATCGAATCTGCATCTGCATACCTCCATTCCTCATCGAGAAACCTAACATTATAGAAACCCAACCCAAAATAGTCTGAAAAAGTCTTCCAATTGTAAGATTTCCCCCCTCCTTTTTGCTCCTCAACTTCAACCTTTCCTAAAACAATCCCTCCCACTATTGAATCTTCCCCAAAAAGTCCTTTATATTCCTTAAGGATCTTTAACTTACTCCAAGATACCGACGACAAATTAGGATCTAACCTATGGCCTACCACAAATCGGCTAAGCGCCCAAGCGCGAACTATATCCCTAAGGCCAGCATATTCTGGCGCGTGATTAACCCTTATTGTCAAATGCTCCTTTAACCTTACAGCCCAATCAGGCAGTGTCCTTTGTCCCAAAACCTCTACGCGAACCAAAAGGTCAACCTGACTAACAACCCATAAATTCCCATTTCTATCTTTCTCCACCAATACCCGTCTTGGTTCTATCCAACAGCGAAACAAAGAGTTTCCTTTCCACTCTCCCTGATGGCCTAACCATTCCATAGCATCACGTTTTAATCTGAGATCGTACTCTAAAAGCCGCTTGCCCACGAGACTATCGGCAAGCACAGGAGAGACAAGGGTGAACGGCTTAGCCTTAGGTGAGAGAGAAACCCAAACCGAGTTATTCTGCCGAACATTCAAAAATTCTAACAGAAAAATACCGGCTGAAAACGCATCAGGGCCATTTCCATATGTCAACATCAAATCCTCTACTGACCGGGCATGATCAGATAAACTGGCACCCAAGAATTCTCCAGTTTCAGCCTGAATAAAACCAGAAAAAAACAAAAACAACAATAATGTAATGCTAACCCCTCTCATAATATCCCATAAAAACTCAAAAAACCTAAATCGAATTATCCTGGGCCAATCCCTCCTATTTAGAACTGAATCGTTTTGGATAATCTCCTTCCCCTTACCCATCATTACTACCTCCATTTACCTACAAAACCTGTTAATTATAAAATATTTTATAATCAATTTACAATTCGAGCAATACGAAACCGGCTCATCCAAGCCGGTTTTGTATCTATCATTCCCCTCACAAGGTAACAAACCGATTCAACAAAACATTCATTTCCTCTACCTTTTCACTGAGTTGCTCCATCGTAGAAGAGATATCAGTCATAGATTGAGTATATTGAGCCAAAGCAGATGATATGTTGGTTATGTTTTGAGATATGTCGCTGGTAGCCAAGGCCTGTTCCTCAGTAGCAGATGCAACATGATTGATAAAGGTCCTCACTTCAGATATAGTCTGATTCATCTGCTCAATAAGATTGCCTACATCCAGCGCCTTTGCTGCCATTTCTTTTATTATATCTACATTATTGTTGACCTCTTCACTCATACCACTAATATCTTTTTGAATCTTCTCTATAACATCGCGAATCTCTTTAGTAGAATCCTTTGTCTTTTCGGCCAATTTCCTGATCTCCTCAGCCACCACTGAAAAACCACGACCAGCCTCTCCAGCCCTGGCCGCCTCAATGGCAGCATTTAATGCGAGAAGATTTGTTTTATCAGCAATATCATTGATTACTATCACCACGTCACTTACCTGAGCAGAATCTTTATTTAACCTGTTAAACTTTTCAGCAAATTCTTGTTCCACATTAACAACATTCTGTATTTGATCTATAAGATTTTTGAGTTCATTTGTCCCCTGGACCGCCATCTCAGCTACCCCCTCCGAACCTTCGTTCGCCTGACGGGTAACATCGGCAATCTCCTTAACTGTAGCATTCAACTCCTCAGTTGCAGAGGCAATACTTTCAGATTTACCCGAGAGTTCTCGGGAGGAGGCCACAAACCCATTTATAATCTCTGTTGATTCAGAAACAGACTGAGAAGCAGTATGAGAGACATCCTTTGCCGATCGAATGAGTGCATTAAGGGAATCCATAAATTGGTTAAAGGTTTGTGCCATTTCACCAATTTCATCCTCACTATCTATAGTCATCCTAACTGTGAGGTCTCCTTCAGCCCCGGCCTTAAACTTTTTAACAAATTCCTTTAATGGATTAACAATCGAACTTGCTATTCTGAAGGAAATAATGAAGATAATCAAACTCAATATGCCAAATATGCCTATCAGGGTCCTTAATGCAGTTATCTTCTTCTCCGCCTCTTTCTGCATTAAGCCAACAGCCTTATTCATCTCCTGCAACAACTCTATATTGTGTCTCAGTATATAGAGAGAATCTTCCGAACCAGATCTTACTTCTTTATCCTGGTTTAGGACTGCCTTCAGATGCCCCTTAAATTTCTTCCAAAGGTCTCGCACTTTCCCCAATTGAGCCCTAACCACAC
>JAMOOT010000321.1 GCA_027065215.1 Candidatus Omnitrophota bacterium
CATATAGGGATAAATAATAGTTTGCCTTCAGTTGGGTTAACCGTGGGAAATGGAACGGTGGATAATGTATCAGATGAAGATGATGCGTATATAGCAGGCAATTTGGAAGTAGACGGCACGATATATGGAAGTATTTCTGGGACTTCAGATTTGCCGGGGACAGCGAGTGAGACATTCACAGTGGACACAGATAACGGTGGAAGCGAGCCGGCAGATGGAGCGGGGTATGTGATAGAAGGGGGGAGTGGGGTAGATGTGAATTTCCTTTACGATGCCACAAATGATCGGATGACGTTAAATTATCCGTTGGCAATAACAGGAGGGTTATCTGCGAGTGGAGATGCAAGTATAGGTGGAGGATTGAGTGTAAGTGGGGCGGTGGATCTGTCAAGTACATTGGATGTATCGGGGGATGTGGTGATAGGAAGCACAGGGAGTAACAGTGTGACGATAAACGGAACAAACGTATCCATTTCGAACAATTTGAACATAGATTCAAATACGCTGTATATAGATGCGAGTAATGATAGGGTGGGGATTGGGACAAATACACCTTCCCTCCGTCTCTCTGTGGCAGAAGGGGATATGGGTATTGATCGAGATAGAAAGGCGATTATGGATATGGATGATGGTTCGGATAGTTATTGGACTTATGATACAACAGATAATAGTGTGAAGTTGGTAATGGACTCTAAGTTGGTGGTCAGAATAAGGCAGAAGTAAGGTTATGGGTATAAGGGATAAACACTTGTTTGCCTCTCCTATCAAGATCTCTGAGGAAGAGATAGAGTCGCACATTAAGGAAGTTGCTTTGATGGATGATAGGATTTTGGCAGTCTATTTGTTTGGTCCTCGGGCAAGGGGACGGTTTAATAAGTATTCGGATGTGGATGTAGGCGTTTACACGAGTGCAGATTTTAGTTGGCAGGATGTGTGTTTATTCTATGAGGAGATCTCTAAGGGGCTTGCTTCAGATAGGTTAGATGTGGTCTGGTTAAATAAGGCAGATGCCATATTTTTGATGGATGTCCTTAAGCACGGGAAGGTGATTTTTTATAGAGATAGGCATAAGTTGGATGAGTGGGAGTTGTTGGTGCGAAAGATGTATCGGGATAGTTTGGTGTTGAGAAAAAAGGTAGAAGCGATTAGAGTGGTGAGTATTGGGGATATCTCTATAAATAAGCGCATTGAGGCATTGCTTAGATATAGAGAGGATTTATCCAGTCTATTGGATGGGGTTGAACTGTTCCAATATAAATCCGATTTAAGGGTAAAGTATGCAGTAGAGCGATTGTGTTATCTGTGTTGTGAAGCGATATTAGACTGTTTGGAGCACATTTTGGTAAAGGAATTTGGCGTGGAAGCGTTTTCTTATGGAGAGATCTTGGAGTTATCTTATGAGAAAGGTATTTTGTCAGAGGATCTTTACGGGGCCCTTCAAGGAATATCTGGATTTCGAAATATTCTTGCCCATAGTTATCTTGATATAGATGATGAATTGGTTTATTCTAACGCCCGAAAGATGGTGATGGTAATCCCTGATTTAATTGAATTGTTGGAGGGGTGGGGAAGATGAGGCGGAGTTTACTTATACTGGTGCTTGGATTGGTGTTTATGCCAATTGGGGGGTGGGCTGATAACAGTACGGATTTTGAGATTCAAGACGACGTTACAGTATTAGGGGAAGAAGGGACCTTGAACGATGCAGATGTGGAATTTGAAGGCGAGGTTGCAGTTCAGAGGGATATATATCAGCATGCAGGCCAGTTTGCTGGGCCGTTTGCAGGCTTTGGCAGGATAGAGAACCTCTTGACCTATTCACAGGAGTTTGATAACTCATCCTGGATCACAACAGACGCTACTGCGGCAGGGAACCAATCCGCGCCAGACCAGAGTAATACTGCCTATCAATTGACCAACTCAGGTGGGAGTGGAGGTTCTATATCTCAGAGTGTAGCTGGTTCGGGTAGTACCGATTATGTATTTTCTATCTGGCTGAAGGCAGGAACGAGCAATTCTGCAGAGATAGAGATAAGCGATAATGGGAGCACGCCAGCGAGCAAGTCTGAGACAATCAGTTTGAGCGATAAATGGAAGCGATATGAAGTAAGTTTCACCAGTGCCAGCGATGCCAATAGTATAACAGTGAAGGTGATAAACAATGGAGCAGATAACACTTCTATCTACATTTGGGGAGCGCAGTTAGAGGAGGGAAAGCATAGTGGGGTGTATGTCAAGACAGGAGCAAATCCAGTGAGTGAGAGGTTTGGCTTAGGGGTAAATGGGCAGGCGTATGTGGAAGATGATGTGATAGTGGGAGATGGGAGCGGTTTCAATAATAACAGCGGAGAGGCAGATCTGTATGTGGCGGGGAATTTGGAGGTAGATGGGTCGGTATGGCTTGGGGATGAGGCCACAGTAGATACATTGACAGTGACAGGGAATATGAACTTCAGCGGAGATTTAGATATGCAGGGGAATCGGATATTGAACATAGGCAATGCAGGGACAGACTTTGATGATACAGGCGGCCTGACATTGGCGGGGGATTTAGCAGTGAATGGAGGAGATATCACCTCGAGTGCAAGTGCATTAAATATTACTCCAGCAGATGGAGGTGGCGTATACATAACCGATGGGACGAATACATTGATGAGCATAAGTGATGCAGGGACAGTAGGGGATATGAGCCTAACAGGGTCGGCTAATATCTCTGGGGATGCCACGATAGGAGGGAATTTAACGGTAAATGGGGATACAGTGTTAGGGGATGAGTCGGGAGATTTATTGACGGTACATGGCAGGATATCGCAGGTGGATACGGGTTATTCTGTATTCATAGGAGAAGGTGCGGGAGCAAGTGATGATTTGAGTGATAATGAGAATGTGTTTGTTGGATATCAGGCGGGGTATAGTAATACGAGTGGTGATTACAACACAGCTATGGGATATCAGGCATTGTATTCCAACACGACAGGTGAATATAACACAGCGATAGGGACTAATTCCCTTTATTCCAACGATACAGGTTGGTTTAACACAGCGATAGGGGATTCTTCCCTTTATTCCAACATGACAGGTGGCCTTAACACAGCGATAGGGTATTATTCCCTTTATTCCAACACGACAGGTAAGGGGAACACAGCGATAGGGACTAATTCCCTTTATTCCAACACGACAGGTGAGGGGAACACAGCGATAGGGACTAATTCCCTTTATTCCAACGATACAGGTTGGTTTAACACAGCGATAGGGGCTAATTCCCTTTATTCCAACACAACAGGAGAAACAAATCTTGGTCTGGGGTTTTCTGCTGGATCTGATATCACTACAGGTTCCTACAATATCATGGTAGGTTATAATGTCCAGGCAGACGACAATGCCTCAGACAGCCAGCTTAACATAGGGAATACAATAAAGGGAAGAGTATTGACTGGCTTTGATGCAGTTAAATATTATGATGGCACGAGCTATACAAAGGTAACCGATGAGGCAAAGACTACCGGGGGAACAGCCTATACAATATTGGCAGATACAGATGACTATTTTTATATAGGCTCTGAAAGGAAATTCAATCAAGTGCACATAGATTTAGATCAGGCAGGGGCAGAGGTATCACTTTCAGTTGAGTATTACAATGGCAGTAGTTGGACAACATTGAGTGTAACCGATGGGACGAATGGTTTAAGTCAAGATGGGGTAATTAGCTTTACCATGCCGGATGATTGGAGTACTACAAATATAGATGGGAGTACAAAGTACTACATTCGTCTTCACACAACGACAAATCCCACGACGATTCCAATGGCATATTCTACCACGAGGGGGGATGGAGGGAGTCGGTTGCGGATATATTCCAATGAAGGAGACAGTGTTCCAGCCTTGGTGGTAGATGCAAGTAAGCATATAGGGATAAATAATAGTTTGCCTTCAGTTGGGTTAACCGTGGGAAATGGAACGGTGGATAATGTATCAGATGAAGATGATGCGTATATAGCAGGCAATTTGGAAGTAGATGGGACGATATATGGGACGGTGAGTTCAAGCAGTATAACAGATGACAGCTTAGATTGGGACAAGTTTATCGATAATATGACATTAGATGCTACTACGAGGATAAATATGGACAACAACTCAGCGGATTTTGAATTTGATTCGACGGACCATACTCTCTACATAGATTCGGCGAACGACAGGATAGGTATAGGGACAGATGCGCCTGGTAGTAAGTTGCATATACTTGGGACAGATAATGGAATCAGGTTAGGTTATGATGGGACAAAGTATGCGCTGTTGCGGGCTGATGCCAGTGGCAACCTTTTGATATCGAACAATGGTAGTGCAGATACTATCTCGATAACCAGTTCTGGGAATAATTCCTTGCAGGCCAGTTCAACAACTACGTCCCGGTTGATACTCAAGTCTGATACAGATGATAATGCCGCAGGCTCTGACTTTTCCTATATAACTCTGGCAGGGGGCACAACGAACCTATACAGTTGGTATATGGGGATAGATAGCCAGGAGGCTACGAGTTCAGTAAATTATTTGTATTTTGGTTCGGATAGTGGGAGTTTGGCTGATCCATCTGGCAATAGGAGTTTTTCTTTTTCCTCGCAAGGCGACTTTTGGCAGAGGTTGGATTATGGTGGGTTTATAATGGGTTCGATTGACGAAGATGTGATTGACGATATGGAGGATATCTCGGATTGGACCAGTTCAGATACAACTAATACTGGGGTTTCCCTTTCTTCTGATCCGGTAATCCGCGGTCAGGGGGCAATGGAGATAACGACCTCATCTGGAAATTCTTCGGGTGATACGGTAACGAAATCTTTTGCTTCTTCTCAAGATTTCAGGTCAGTGGATAAGATAGGTTTCTGGATTCGGGCAACTGGTACAGGACAGATTATCTCTATAGAGTTAGATGATGACTCTGCATCAACCGATCCCCATCATGATATAACGATAGAGAGGGCTAACCAGTGGCAATACGAGGAGTGGGATATAAGCGGGATTGATTCAGGAGATAGGGATGTTATCTCTGCAATAAAGTTTATAATAGATAACGATACGGGTTCACCTACAGTGTACGTGGATGAGTTGCGTAAGTATAACAGTTCTACGAGGGGGTTTGAAGTCTATACCGATACGGGAGCCAATACGGTTTTATTCTCTAACGGAAAGATCATTATTCCATCGGATGTGGAGATTATTTCAGGCGGTTCCTTTACTTTGCAGGGCTCTGCGCGCCATCAAAAAGTGGTACGCATTTCCCCAGAATATCCTAATGTGGTTTTTTATGCCGATGGAACGGATAACAGTGGAACGTTGGAGAGTGGAGTAGAGTTGCCGGCTACTAATGATTATGTGTACTCATATTATAAATGGAGCACAACACAGACTACACAACAGGATTACGATATATACATTCGCTGGCCAGTACCGTCAGACTTTGGTGGCTTTCCTTTGGGAATCGATAATGCGTTGGTGGTGGATATTGCAACTGCAACGACCAGTTCTTCTGATAATGCGGTGGATGTCTACCTTTACAAGGATGGTTCTGCTACGACTTTAAGTTCCTCTGATTTGGATAATGTATCTACTACAGCGGGGGGGTGGAATACTGACCAGGAGAATAATGCAGTGATAAAGTTTGCCAGTTCCGATTCTGTACTTTCCTCTCTTTCTTCAGGGGATGTGTTGGTGATTCGTATGAAGGTAAAGGCGAATAATACCAATTCTGGATGGGCAAAGGTAGGCGCTATAACTGTTCGGTATTTGAGTAAGTGGTGAGGTAGGAATATACCCTTACCGGGGGATTTGAGTTATTCGAGTAGGTCTTTTTTAGGTGATTTTTAGTTTGGTGAATTAAGATTCAGTGGCAGAAAGGTTTTTAAATTCAGTTTGGTTCTGTTTCGATCTTTTAGTGTGTTGGGATTTTTAGCGGATTGCCCGACTATGGATTTAGTTGAAAGTATGTTTGAATTTTTGTATGGGTCTTAGATAGAATAGGGTAGTAGATAGGGAGGAGAGAATGGATAAGTTGATGCCGATAGGAGTGCAAGATTTTAAGGATTTGAGGACCTCGGAATTGAATTATTTGTACATAGACAAGACACCTGAGGTGTACAAGTTAGTTCGTTCAGGGAAAGTATTTTTTCTTTCTCGTCCGCGCAGGTTTGGAAAGAGTTTGTTGTTATCCACGATAAGGTATTTATTTGAGGGAGAAAAAGAGTTGTTTGAGGGGCTGTGGATACATAATAGGTGGGATTGGGGCAAGAGATATCCAGTGATATTGATGAGTATGCCGGAGTGTAAGGATAAAGCAGGATTGATAGAAAGAATGGAGAATAGGTTGAAGAATATAGGGGAGGAGAAAGGGATAAAATTAGAAGGAAAAGAACCAGCAGTTTTATTTGAGAATTTCATTAGAAGGTTGAGTGAGAAATATTCTCGGCAGGTAGTGGTGTTAATAGATGAATACGATCGACCGATACTGGATAACATAGAGAATCCGGAAGTAGCCAAAGAGGTGCGGGAGTATTTGAAAGGATTTTATTCGTTATTGAAGGATTTGGATGAATATTTGAAGTTTATATTGCTGACAGGTGTAACGCGCTTTAGCAAGGCAGGGATATTT
>JAMOOT010000322.1 GCA_027065215.1 Candidatus Omnitrophota bacterium
AGAATATTGTGGGTGATGATATCTCTTATCTCAGAGACATAGATGGAGAGGTAAGAGGAGTGAATGTAGAAAGGGGTGTGTTTGGGATAATAAGGGATGTGAATTCAGAAGATGATCCTTTGATATGGGATGTCTTAACGAGTTCTGGTGAAGTGATATTTTCCAATGTTTTGGTGGTAGATGGGGTCCCGTATTGGCAGGGTGATGGTAGAGATATTCCAGATGCAGGTGAGAATTTTTCTGGCAAATGGTATAAGGGGAAAAAAGACGAAGAAGGGAATGAGATTCCTTATGCCCATCCAAATGCTCGGTATACAATAAGACTTTCTTCCTTAAGGAATTGTGATACTGAGGCCTTGAATTCCAAGGACGGGGTCAAAATAAGTGCTATTATCTACGGCGGGAGGGATTCTGATACTTGGGTCCCAGTTTTTCAGAGTTTTGATTGGATTCATGGTGTGGTAACGATTGGAGCCTCGTTGGAATCCGAGACTACCGCTGCAACTCTTGGACAGGTGGGGGTGAGAAAGTTTAACCCTATGGCAAACTTGGACTTTTTGTCAATACCTATTGGTAAATATGTTCAGAATCACATTGAGTTTGGGAAAAGATTAAAAGAGAAACCTATTATCTTTGGAGTAAATTACTTCCAGAGGGATGATCAGGGGAATTATTTGACTGGCATTCATGATAAACGAGTTTGGTTGAAGTGGATGGTTGGACGAGTTCGGGGATACTTTAAGGCCTTTGTTACACCTATAGGGTATTTCCCATATTATGATGACCTTAAAGGATTGTTTAAGGATGTGTTGGATAAGGATTATACGAAGGAAGATTATGAGAGGCAGTTTTCGCTTCGAGTGGGAAATAACTTGGCTAAGATAGAGCGGATGATAAAGATATATTCTGGGCCTGATCTTCAAACTCCTAAGGAGGTTTTTGATATCTTTAATCGTCAGCGGGAAGTATTGAGAAAGATGCTTTCTTGCCAAGGCGATATCGTTTCTCCGTTTGTTCTCCAGGAGAAGTTCATTCCTGATGGCTGTAAAGAATAAGTTGTTCCCTTAATAAAGAAGTGTTAGTGGGATAACATTGTCCAGTATAGATAGTTGTAATTTTTGAGGTGTTAAAAAATCAAGATTGCCTCTGTTTAGCAGAAATTAGGTATATTTCTATAATTCTTTACTATATATGTATTTTTGGTGAATTTGTTTAGAATTGCCCGTTCTATTGGTTGTTTGTGTCTTTATTGGTTGGGGATAGTGAAGATATTGTATGGTAGAATTAATTTTGGAGTAGAGTGATCGAAAGAAGGATATAATAGAAATGGAATAATAGCAATTATGCGAAGAAGGGGTAAAAATGAATAAATTGATGCCGATAGGAGTGCAAGATTTTAAGGATTTGAGGACCTCGGATTTGAATTATTTGTACATAGACAAGACCCCTGAGGTGTATAGATTAGTTCGTTCAGGAAAGGTGTTCTTTCTTTCTCGTCCGCGTAGATTTGGAAAGAGTTTGCTGTTGTCTACGATAAGGTATTTATTTGAAGGGGAGAAGGAATTATTTGAGGGGTTGTGGATACATAGTAGGTGGGATTGGGGCAAGAGATATCCGGTGATATTGTTGAGTATGCCGGAGTGTAAGGGTAGAGCAGGGTTGATGGAGAGAATGGAGAATAGGTTGAAGAATATAGGGGAGGAGAAAAGGGTAAAATTAGAAGGAAAAGAACCAGCAATTTTATTTGAGGATCTCATTAGAAGGTTGAGTGAGAAATATTCTTGTAAGGTAGTGGTGTTAATAGATGAATACGATCGTCCGATACTGGATAACATAGAAGAACCAGAGAAAGCCAAAGAGGTGCGGGAGTATTTGAAGGGATTTTATTCGTTATTGAAGGATTTGGATGAGTATGTGAAGTTTATTCTATTGACAGGTGTAACACGGTTCAGCAAAGCAGGGATATTTTCAGGATTGAATAATCTGAAGGATATATCGTTAGATCCGCGATATGGCAATATCGTAGGGATAACGCAGGAGGAGTTGGAGAGATATTTGGGGGAGGAGATAAAGAGGCATAATGTAGATTTAGAAGAGGTAAAGGAGTGGTATAACGGGTACAGTTTTTTAGGGGATAAGTTGTACAATCCGTTTGATGTGCTGTGGTTTGTGGACAGTGGGTGCGTGTTTAAGGATTATTGGTTCAGCACGGGGACGCCGAATTTTCTAATTAAGTTGATAGAGACTGGGAATTTCTACATACCGGAGCTGAGTAATCTGGTAGTTGGGGAAGAGATGATGGATAGGTTTGATGTGGAGAACATAAGGCCGGAGGTGATATTGTATCAGGCGGGGTATCTGACGATAGATGAGGTGATAAGGAGCCCGAGAGGGGGGATGTTATATAGGTTAAAGGTGCCGAATAAAGAGGTGCGGATGAGTTTAAGCGATGCGATATTGGATTACTGGAAGGTAGTGGAGAAGGATAGGAGGGGAGAATTAGAGGATGGGTTGTATGTGGCATTGGGGAGTGGGGATATAGAAGGGATAAAGAACTGGGTAAAAAGGTTGTTTGAGGCGATACCATATCATTATCACATAAATAATCCGATGGGGCAGTATGAGGGGTATTATGCAAGTGTCTTGTTTTCGTTTTTTATGTCCACTGGCTATGAGGTAAGAGGAGAGGATGTAAGCAGGAGAGGCAGGGCAGATATAGTGGTATTGGCAAAAGATAAGGTGTATGTGGTAGAGATAAAGACAGATGCCCAGGAGCGGGCGATAAGGCAGATAGAGGAGAGGAGGTATTGGGAGAAGTATGAGGGGGTAGGGAAGGAGATATATTTGGTGGGGATAAATGTGGACAGTGAGGGAAGGGCAATAAAGGAGATGGAGATAAGGCGGGTGTAGCGATAATAATAGGGCATTTAATAGTTAATTTATACCTATGCTTGGGGTTCTATTAGATTTAAAAATAAGGATTGAGTAGATGGGAGAGGGTGTGATATTGGTCCTTTCTATGAGTGATAGGCCAAGTTTTTTGTTAGTGAAAGACAATAATGTGTTGTGTGAATTCTTAGGGGAGGAGGGTAATAGCACAGCGTTTTTTGTGGCCTTGGAACGGGACTTAAAGAAGCATGGTTTATCTATTGAGGATTTGGATGCTATTGTCCTTGATGCTGGCCCGGGTTCTTTTACTGGTTTGAGGATTTCTTTTGCTGCGGTGAAGGTGTGGACATTTCTCTATCGCCATATACGTGTTTATTCTGTTTCTAATCTTTCTGTTTGGGCCAGAGAGGGGTTGATTGTAGTTAGGCCTGCCGGAAGGGGAAATGTGTATGCCATGAGGAATGAAGATGGAAGGTGTGAGTTTTTTTTGATACCGGAGTCCTCTTTAGAGGAGATTGGCAAAACAGTGATCTGGGCTCAGAGGATAGAGCCGAAGATGTTGTGGCACTATTTTCAAAAGAACTTGAATACCCTTACCCCAAGTAATGTAGAGACTTTGCTGCCTTTATATATTTATCCTGATGACTGTTCGGTCCACAAGACATAGTTTGTTGGATCTAATAGGACCAAGTGTTATATTGTCTCTATACTTGTGTCATTATCTCTATGTGCTGTTTTCTGGCTATATAAAGGTCTTCCCTGATTCGGATTCTGAGTTCTATTGGCGATGGTCCTTAGACATTTGGTTGGGAAGATCTTCACTTCCGTTTATTGGGGTTCCTGGATATCCATTCTTTTTGGCTCTATCGCGGGTCTTTTTTCCTACGGTGGAATTGCAGGTCTTCCTTAATCACATATTGACTGCGTTGGCAGGGGTGTTGTTGTATTTTATCGTTGCCAGATTTTCTAATAGGAGATGGGCATTGGTGGGGTGTCTCTTGTTTATCTTATACACTCCGTTTATGATGTATAGTTCGATCCTTACCCCTGAACCATTGGCTCTTTTTTTGATGGGGGTGGGATTGTTTTTGGTGATTCAGAAAAGGTTATCATGTGGTAGGGCTGTAGTATCGGGGGTAATTTTTGGATTGCTGTCTGTGGTTAGGCCGGCAGTGCTGATGTTTGGTAGTGCGTTGGGTGTGTATCTTTTTCTTGTTGATCATCTTCAAGAGAAGTGGAAGGGAATGCTGGGATATTATTTGGGCTTTTTGGTTTTTCCTTTGCTGGTGATCTTTGTCAATGGTATTGGAGGAGGGTTTTGGGGGGTAAGCACTCATGCTGGGATAAACTTTTATGTGGGCAATTCTTCTTATTCTACTGGCACATTTTATTCTTCTCTTCCTTTTCGCCCTACTCAGGCGGGTTTTATAGAGGATGCAAGGATAGTGGCCAGCAAGTTTGTAGGAAGACCTTTGACTCATGCCCAGGCCTGTAGATATTGGATGGAGAAGACAATGGAATATATCTGGAGATATCCTTGGGATTGGTTAAGATTGATGGGCAGGAAGTTGTTGTTATTATACAATAGACAAGAGTATCATGATGCTAATTGGGAATCGATGCGGATACCTGTATTGCCGTTTCTTAACTTCAGTTTTATTTTTCCATTTTCCTTATTGGCATTGTGGACTACGCGCAAGAATAGGTTGGTGGGGGTGTTGAGACTTGCGTTGGTATTGATTTCTCTTTCTACTATCTTGGTTTTTATCAATACAAGATATAAACTTATGATTGTCTTTCCTGCTATTGCATTGGCAAGTCTAGGCCTAAGAGATTTTATAGGGGTGGTGAGGGATAGGCGTTATGGAACATCGTTACTGTATTTCTTTGCTTTGATTGGTCTGTTTGGTATTGGCCAGTTATCTTTGGTGAAGTTGGTGCCTTCTACCAAGGCGGTGAGGTTTAATCAAGCAATGGAGTTGTTTGAAGGTGGTAATATTTCGGCATCCGAGACCATCTTTAAGGAGATCTTAAGAGAAGACCCTCGTGATTATCTTACTTGGTTTGCATTGGGGAATGTGTATTATGCAAAGAAGCGGTTTGAAGATGCCTTGAGGTGTTATGAGAGGTCGAATAGATTAAATCCATTATTTGCTGATGCTGTGTATAATTACGGCATTTGTGCAATGGAATTGGGTGATTATAAGAAGGCTTATGTCGCATTTCGACAGATTTATGATGTCTCCCCTCGTAAACCGGATGTAATACTAAATCTGGCTTACTCTATGGCCAAGTTGGGGATGTGTCGTGATGCCTTGTCTCTGCTGGATAGAATTTCTAATGTTAGTGAAAGGGTATCGGATTCTGATATAGATGAGGTTCGAAGGGAGATAGACCGATGTCAGAGGGATATGTGAAGTTTTTATGTGAACAGGTCTCCGGGGTTCCTATCCCTCCGATTGGATTTGATTCGATTAACCTATTGCGCACCAAACTTTGGGATATGGGGGTAATTGGAGAGAGGGAAGGGGTTGGGTTTGGGAATATCAGTGTAAGATTAGGAGATTATGTATTGATCACGGGTTCTCGTACTGGAAAAGTAAGGATAGCTGATATAAAAGATTATGCCCTTATCTTAGATTGGGATTTAAGACGGTTTTGGGTCCGGTCCTTAGGAATGGTGCCGGCCTCTTCGGAGTCTTTTACTCATCTTTCTGTTTATAGTGCAAGGCCAGGGGTAATGATGGTCGTTCATCTGCATTGGCCGTCCTTGTGGACTTGGGCTCGGAATAGATTACCGGGGACCCCAGCATGGGCTGAGTTTGGATCAGTAGAATTGGCTAATGAGGTGTTCAAATTGGTGGTAGAATTAAATCGAGATTGGGGCGTAATTGGGATGTGGGGCCATCAGGATGGGCTTTTATTCTGGGCTCGGGATTATATGAGTGTGTGGAGATTGGTAGAGGCTTTTAGCAAGATGATAACATAAAAAGCGGAGGTGAGATATAATGAGGTTTGAAACCCGTTGCCTGCATGGAGGTTTTGATCCTTTTCGATTCAGTGATAATCCATCTTTGCCCCCAATATATCAGAATACCTCTTTTTTATTTCAGTCCCCTCAAGATGCCGCTGATTTGTTTTCGTTAGATGAAGTTGGACATCTGTATTCTCGTATAAGTAATCCTACGATAGAGGCCTTAGAGAGTAGGATTGCCAGTCTGGAGGGGGGGGTAAGTGCAGTAGCAACGAGTTCAGGGCAATCGGCTATCACTCTAACCATCCTTACTCTGGCAGAAGAAGGCGATGAAATAATCTCTTCTCCGTATCTTTATGGTGGAACTTATACTCTTTTTAAGTATACCCTTTCTCGATTAGGGATAAGCGTGAAGTTTGTGGATGTAAACCAGCCTGAAGAACTTGAAAAGGCAATAACTGACAGGACAAAAGCGGTTTATGCGGAGATCTTGGGAAATCCATCATTGGTTCCGTTGGATATCGAAACAGTTAGCGAAGTAGCGCATAGGCATAACCTCCCGTTGATAGTGGACAATACCTTTGCTACCCCTTATTTGGTTCAGCCGATAAGATGGGGGGCAGATATAGTAGTGCATTCTTTGACAAAATACCTTAGTGGACACGGGACTTCTATTGGAGGAATCGTCGTGGATGGGGGTAGATTTGA
>JAMOOT010000323.1 GCA_027065215.1 Candidatus Omnitrophota bacterium
TGTGGAGGTGAAGGATACAGGGATTGGGATACCAGAGAAACACATTGATAGAATATTTGAAAGATTCTATGTTGTTGATAAATCAAGATCAAAGAGAACAGGGGGGACTGGTCTTGGTCTCTCAATAGTGAAACATATAGTATTATTACACAATGGAAAAATAGATGTGAGAAGTGTCCCAGGGGAAGGAACCACATTTACAATTTTTATCCCCCAAAATCCTTAACACAAATTTAACAAAAAATTTATACCTAATTAACCCTCTCCCACTATAATGTTAACGAAAAACTTTTTAGGAGGTTTTTTATGAGAAAACTTTTAATTCTTTTGGTGGTAGTATCACTGGCAATCTCTATGATTTTAACCGGGTGCAAAAACGAAGAGACACCTTCCAAAGAACCTCAAAAAAATATTGAGCTCATAGGAGCAGGAGCAACTTTTCCTCAACCACTATACACAAAGATGTTTGATGTCTATTACAAGAACACCGGGGTTAAGGTTAACTATCAGGGAATTGGTTCAGGAGGAGGGATAAGGCAACTTCTTGAGATGGCGGTAGATTTTGGTGCCACTGATGCCTATATGTCTGATGATCAGCTTAAAGAGGCACCACAGAAGATTGTACACATTCCTATGGCACTTGGAGCAGTGGTTGTAACATACAATCTTGAGGGAAATCCAAAGCTTAAACTTGACGGGGAAACAATATCAGATATCTTTCTTGGAAAAATAACAAAGTGGAATGATGATAGAATTAAAAGACTAAATCCAGATGTAAATCTTCCGGATATGAATATTACAGTTATTCATAGATCTGATGGAAGCGGAACGACATTTATATTCACAGATTTTCTATCCAAAGTAAGCAAGGAGTGGGAAGAAAAGGTGGGTTGTGGAAAATCACTGAACTGGCCTGTGGGACTTGGCGCAAAGGGAAACCCCGGAGTTGCTGGGCTTGTAAAACAAACACCTGGTTCAATTGGATATGTAGAACTTTCCTATGCCGAGGAGAACAACCTTCCATATGCCATGATAAAGAACAAAAAGGGCAATTTCATCAATCCATCACTTGAGAGCGTATCTCTTGCAGCAAATGTTCCCCTTCCCGACGATACAAGGGTTAGACTCACAAACACAGATGCAGAGAAGGGTTATCCCATATCAAGTTT
>JAMOOT010000324.1 GCA_027065215.1 Candidatus Omnitrophota bacterium
TCATAGCCCGTGGACATAAAAAACGAAAACAGGACACTTGCATAATACCCCTCATACTGACTAATCGGATTATTTGTGTGATAGTGATATGGGATGGACTCAAATAACCTCTTTACCCAACTCTTTATCCCTTCTATATCTCCATTCCCCAATGCCACATACAACCCATCCTCTAATTCTCCCCTTCTATCCTTCTCCACTACCTTCCAATAATCCAATATCGCATCGCTTAAACTCATCCGCACCTCTTTATTCGGAACCTTCAACCTATACAACACCCCACCTCTCGGGCTCCTTATCACCTCATCTATCGTCAAGTACCCCGCCTGATATAAGATCACTTCCGGCTTTATGTTCTCCACATCAAACCTATCCATCATCTCTTTCCCTACCACCAGATTACCCAGTTCCGGTATGTAGAAATTCCCGCTCTCTATCAACTTTATCAAAAAATTCGGCGTCCCTGAATTAAACCAGTAATTATCAAACACGCATCCACTGTCCACAAACCACAGCACATCAAATGGATTGTACAACCTATTCCCCAAAAAACTGTACCCGTTATACCACTCCTTTACTTCCTCTAAATCTACATTATGCCTCTTTATCTCCTCCCCTAAATATCTTTCTAATTCCTCTTGTGTTATCCCTACAATATTGCCATACCTCGGATCTAATGATATATCCTTTAGATTATTCAACCCCGAGAATATCCCTGCCTTGCTAAATCGCGTCACACCTGTTAGCAATATAAACTTCAAATATTCATCCAAATCCTTCAATAACGAATAAAATCCCTTCAAATACTCCCTCACCTCTTTTGCTATCTCTGGCTCATCTATATTATCCAGTATCGGTCGATCGTACTCATCTATAAGCACCACTACCTTACGAGAATACTTCTCTGTCAACTTCTGAATCAACTCAGCAAACAAACTCGAAGGATGCTCAGATGAAATCGACACCTTTTCCTTCTCACAAACCAACCTCAACTTATCTCTCAGCAATACCTCTAACTCCTCTCTACCCCCACACTCCGGCATACTTATCATTATCACCGGATACCTCTTTCCCCAATCCCACTTATCACATATCCACAGCCCCTCAAACAGGTTCTTCTCCCCCTCAAATAAATACCTTATCGTGGACAACAGCAAACTCTTACCAAACCTACGCGGGCGGGAGAGAAAAACCACAGAACTGGTAGTCAATAATCTGTATATCTCTTCCGTCTTATCTATATACAAATACCCCTTCTCATCTGTTCGCAACTTCTTAAAATCCTGTATTCCTATCGGCATCAATTTATCCATAATGCCTCCTCCCTATATGCCGCCATCTACTATACAATTCTATCACTTAACAATGCTCTATAAAAACTCGAATCCAAATTTATAGATCTTAAAAACACCTATAAAGAATACGAACCTCTTGCTATTCGACATGTAATAGATTACCTTAACGAAACGATGTTTATACGAAAGGGCTACAAGTCGTCCAATTCCTCAGGGGGGATCTCTTTAACTTGGCCATCTCTCCAAACAATCAATGGTATCCCATACCTCTTGTGTTCCTCTATAGCCTCTCTCACTGCCTCTCTTAATGCCAATAATGCCTTCTCTGCCATAGAAAGCCTTTTCCTCTTTGTCTGTTTTTTGGTTTGTTTTACCTGTTTTCTCTGTTTTGTGTCTTTTTCCTTCCTCGTCTTTTTCTTATTCTCTCTCCTCATAACTTTACTCCTACTTGCCTTTGAATTTTCTCAAACAAGAGTTTATCAAATACCTTCACACGACCATTTTGTCTTGCGGCCACAATTATTGGTAAACAATCAGAATTGTTAAAAAGATACCATCTATCTGCTAATTTACTATAAATCGTAACAAAATTATATAAACTTCTACGAAATCTTCTCTTTATATCACTAACAGGCACATTATGACCACCGCTAAGAACTCTACTTTTTACTCGCATAACGGCAATATCAATACTGGATATCCAAAGAAAAAAAATGTCTATTTCATATCCCATATCCTTCAGATCTGATAATAGTTTTTGATAGCCTTTACCTGAAAAGGTGGTTTCAAAAGCAAAAGAAATCCCTTTCTGAGAAAATTCTTTGATTTGAGCAAGTAATATTTTCCCAGCCTTTAAAGATACCTTCTGGGGAGAAAAAGGAGACAAACCAGTTGCAATAAGATCAGCGTTCACAAATTCATAACATTTAGCATAGTCCTTTAAGAAAACCTTAGCAAAGGTAGTCTTACCCGCGCCATTAGGTCCAGATATGATATAAACGCGTTTTTGTCTCATGTGCTAATATTATATCGGAGACATAGTCCCAAAGAAAACCTTTGTTTAGTTAAACTCATTCCTTAGTCACAAAAACTCCAAACATTATAAACGACGTGGCAAACATTCCAACCCCTATCCTAAAAGATATGGGACAATCACAGAACTTATGTCTTCTTCCTTCAGACGCACATCCGAGGGCAAACAAAGGCTGGAATCTACGACTTCATGACTTATCCCTTTCCCTACATACAGACAATCTCTATAAGGCCTCTGGCGAGAGAGGGCCTCCCACAATGGACGAGTTTGTATTCCCTTTTGATTTAATTTCGATATCATTTTATCACGCCACTTTTTTGGGGATTTCCCCTTACACCTCACGGCATTGAGCCAATAATTGGACCTCCCGCGCAAGGCAGGGATCAAAGAGAACTCCTTTTTACCTCTAAATGCCCTTTCATAACACTGTCGTATCCTTCGCTTCGCTATAAGGTGGGCTGGCAGAGACAAGAGTTGAGAAATACCCAACCCTGCCTGCAAAGCAGACATACGGTAATTATACCCAATATCTCCGTGGATATAATAAAGGGCATCATCCTTAGCCTGATTGCCGAGATAAGAAGCCTTCTCATAAATCTTCTTTCTATTGGTAATCAAGGCCCCTCCTTGTCCCGTAGTAATTATCTTATTGCCATTAAAACTCAAGATGCCTACATCTCCAAACGTGCCTAAAGGCCTGTCATCCAAGGTAGAACCAAGTGATTCTGTAGCGTCCTCTATCAAATATAACTTCTCCTCTCGACATATCTCTAATAAAGAATGCAGATCCGCAGGCGCACCAAGCACATGAACTACCAGAATAGCCTTCAATCTTCTCCCATCACAGAAAAGATAGCCCCTTTTTCTCTCGCAATACTTGCTCAAAAAGTGCTTCACCCACTTAACAGAAATATTAAGGTCTCTATCACAATCAACCAAAACCACATCCGCTCCACTATATTTGACTGCATTACCTGATGCAATAAACGTAACATCCGGCACCAAGACCAAATCACCCTCACCAATTCCTAAGGAAAGCATTGCCAAATGAAGGGCCGCTGTCCCGGTAATCGTAGCAAAGACATATTTTATTCCCAACCTCTCTGCAAGGTTCTGCTCAAAATCCCTTACCACTGGTGAAACCGCCGAGACCCACTCACTCTCTAACACCCGTTTCAGTATAGGATAGGCACTCTCGTGAATGCATGGCGCACTTAACGGATAAAAACGATTCACTGCTCCCTCCTTATATTTTCTAACGCATTACGGGCGGCCATCGACTCCGCTCGTTTTTTACTATTACCTTTGCCCATACCCAACAATTGACTCTTCAAAAACACACCGACCAAGAACTCAGGACTATGCTTAGGGCCAGATACCTCCAATACCCTGTACTCAGGGTTGTCCTTTTGAGAGGATTGTGAATACAACTGCAATAATTCCTTAGCGCTTATAATATCCGAGACATCTAATCTCTCTACTATCGGTAACCACAGTCTTTCAACAATCTCCTTTACCTTTTCCAGTCCACATTCCAGATAAACCGCTCCGATTATTGCCTCACAAGAATCTATCACTGCCTTCCTTACCGAAGGCAGATTATGGACAATAAACCTATCCAAACCCAATCTTATACCTATACGATACAACACATCTGAACTTACTAAATACGACTTTATTCGAGTTAACACCCCTTCACTTGCCTTGGGGAGGGCCAAATAAAGGTACTCAGATACTACAAGACCTAAGACACTATCCCCAAGAAATTCAAGCCTCTGATAACTACCCGAACCAGAACTTGGATGGGTCAAGGCAAGTCTTAGCAGATCCTTGTCTTGGAAAGAATACCCCAAACTTTGCTCCAACTCTTCAAACGAACTCATAACAACTCCGCTGCCAAAGATGCTATTTCACTCCGCTCACTTTTAGAAAGTAATATATGGCCAAACAATTCTTGCCCTTTTAACTTCTCAACACAATAGGTCAACCCATTGCTCCAAGCATCCAAATACGGGCTGTCAATCTGGTAAGGATCGCCCGTTAAGACTATTTTGCTTCTCTCCCCTACTCGGGAAATTATCGTCTTTATCTCATGAGGAGAAAGGTTCTGGGCCTCATCAATCAATATAAACTGTGAAGGTATACTCCTCCCACGCATATAGGTAAGCGCCTCTATCTCTATTATGCCTTCTTCGATAAATTTACTCACGTCTATCTTTGAAAGATCCTTCCGTCGCCCTTTAGCCCGATTAGTTAAGATAAATTCTAAGTTATCGTAGATTGGCCCCATCCAATTGGAAAGTTTCTCCTCCTTACTTCCCGGTAGGTATCCCAAATCCTTCCCCAGAGGCATAACTGGCCGAGAGATAAGTATCCGGGTATAAACCTCCTCATCCAAGACCTTATGCAAACCACCAACAAGAGCAAGCAATGTCTTGCCTGTTCCCGCTGGGCCCAGCAGAGTAACCAATTTTATACTATCGTCCAACAACAAGTGCATAGCCATTACCTGTTCCTTATTCCTCGGCCTAATTGACCATATTGCCCCTCCCTTGCTTATCAAGGGAAAGATCTTCCCCTGCGATTTCTTATATATAGCCAAGCCCGAATGAGACGGATTATCCTGCTCCCGAACGAGCAAAAACTCATTTGTATAAGCCGGATAATCACCTCCTACCTCCAATGCCCCATCTACAAATATCTTTTGCATATCCTCATAAGGAAAAAAGACCTCCTTCCAACCGGGATAAATCTCATTGCTCTCCACCTTCCCCGCAATAAAGTCTTCGGCCCGTATACCAAAAGCATTTGCCTTTACCCGCAGATTTATATCCTTGGAAATAAAGATCACCTCTGCCTCTGGATTTTGCTTCTGCAATGTATACACCGTCATAAGCATTCGATTATCGGCACTATCCGGACTTATACCGAGATCCCTTTGGGCAGGAGAAAGGTCAAGAAACGTAGGAATCCTCAAAATTCCTCCAGTGGGCAGCGGCACCCCGTCATTAAACGATCCCTCCTTTCGTAACCTATCCAATGTCCGGATGACCTCCCGAGCGTTTCGCCCCAACTCATCATCCACCCGTTTAAACTTGTCCAACTCCTCTAAGACCTCTATAGGCAATATCACCTCATTCTTACCAAAAGAAAAGATCGCATTAAAAGAATGCAAGAGGACATTTGTATCCAAGACAAACCTCTTCATAACCCAATCTCCCTTTGATAAAGGCAACCTTTACACCAACCTATCAAATCCGCACCGGCATCCCCCTGGAGGCAAGGTAGTGTTTGACCTGCCCCACCGTAAACTCACGAAAGTGGAAAAGCGAGGCAGCCAAAACCGCATCCGCCCCACACTCAAAGGCCTGATAAAAATGCTCCAGCGCACCTGCCCCACCTGAAGCAATAACTGGAATAGTCACCACTGAACATATTTCATAAAGCAGATCCAAATCATAGCCCTCCTTCGTCCCATCTTTATCCATACTCGTGAGTAATATCTCACCGGCTCCCAATCCTTCCACCTTCTTTGCCCATTCAACAGCATCTATTCCAGTATCCTTCCTACCCCCCTCCACAAAGACATTCCATCCCCCTTCCCCATTCCGTTTTGCATCTATCGCCACCACAATACACTGGCTACCAAACCGCTTGGCACCCTCTGAAATAATCTCTGGGTTCCTCACAGCCGCAGTATTAATAGAGACCTTATCCGCACCCGCCAACAGCAGATTGCGTATATCCTCAACCGTCCTGATACCTCCTCCTACAGTAAGAGGCATAAATATCGTCTCTGCTGTCCGCCGCACCACGTCTATCATAATAGCCCGCTTTTCATAACTGGCAGTAATATCCAAAAACACCAACTCGTCAGCCCCTTGTTTATCATAGACCATCGCATTTTCGACCGGATCTCCAGCGTCTACAAGATTTACAAAATTAACCCCCTTCACCACCCGACCTTCTCTCACATCCAAACAAGGGATAATACGCTTAGCCAACATAACAAACCACCTTATTCAACACTCAACTCCTCCAATATCCTCTTTGCCACATTAGTACTGGCAGAAACACTAAACAAGTCCTTCCCTATATCCGAAAGTCTCTTCCTTACCCTCTCCAGCCCCTCCTGATCCGAAAGTATACGCTTAGTTTCACCTATCAACCTATCCGGATTAAATTGATCTTGTATCAATTCTGGGACTAATAACTCATCGGCAA
>JAMOOT010000325.1 GCA_027065215.1 Candidatus Omnitrophota bacterium
TGCATCTGATGATCTCTGATCCTGACAAATACATATCTGCTTTTGCTGATGCAGGTGCAGATATTATTACTTTTCATGCCGAGGCTTCTATTCATATACACAGAACTATTCAGCAAATAAAAGCAAAAGGTAAAAAGGCTGGGATATCACTTAATCCTGCTACTTCCTTGAATGTGCTGGAATATATTTTAGAAGACTTAGACCTGATATTATTGATGACTGTTAATCCCGGGTTTGAGGCACAGAAGTTTATACCATCTGTACTTCCAAAGATAAAAAGGCTTAGAGAACAGATAGATACAAGAGGTCTTAAATGCGAGATTGAAGTGGATGGCGGAATAAATCTGGATACCATAGGGATGGTGAGCTCTGCAGGTGCTGATGTCTTTGTTGCAGGTTCTGCGATATTTTATAGTGAAAACTATGAGACCACTATAAAAAAGATGAGGGAGAAGGCAGAATATGGACAGAATAGATGAACTATGTGTGAATACTATTCGTATGCTTGCCGTGGACATGGTGGAAAAGGCAAGGTCAGGGCATCCTGGTATGCCCATGGGAGCAGCTCATATTGCGTATGTGCTCTGGACCAGATTCTTAAGACACAATCCACGAAATCCCCATTGGATAAACAGAGACAGATTTATTCTCTCAGCAGGTCATGCCTCTGCTCTTCTCTACAGCTTGCTCTATCTCACAGGTTATGATGTGAGCTTAGAAGATCTTAAAAACTTCAGACAGTGGGGAAGTATAACGCCTGGACATCCAGAATACAGAACCACCCCTGGGGTTGAGACCACAACCGGCCCTCTGGGTCAAGGTCTTGCAAATGCAGTGGGTATGGCTATTGCTCAGCATTTTCTTTCTGCACACTTCAATAAACCAGATCTGAAGATAATAGATCATCATATATATGTCTTGGTTAGCGATGGGGATCTCATGGAGGGTATTTCCCATGAGGCAGCTTCCTTGGCTGGACATCTAAGGCTGGGAAGCCTTATTTTTCTTTATGACAACAACAAGATCTCCATAGAAGGTAGTACAGATCTCACATTCACAGAAGATGTATTAAAGAGATTTGATGCCTATGGCTGGCATGTTCAGGAAGTTCCAGAAGTAAATGACTTAGATGCGATTTCCAATGCAATTAATAATGCCTTAAAT
>JAMOOT010000326.1 GCA_027065215.1 Candidatus Omnitrophota bacterium
ACTTACTGATCTAGTTCAGGACAATGAGGTTATTGATGTGCCAACTGTTGGAGGCAGGCCACCGAGGAGACTCTTCAGAAAGACCCTGGCTGAAATTTGTGAACCCAGAATGGAAGAAATTCTTGCCCTGGTAGATCAAGATCTGGAGAAATCTGGTTACAAACCCATGATTGGTGCAGGTGTAGTCTTAACTGGTGGTAGTTCTCTTATAGAGGGCATAGTGGAGTTGGCTGAGCAGATATTTGGCCTGCCTGTTAGGATTGGCTATCCAAAGGGTATAGGAGGTCTTACAGACATAGTGATGAATCCAAAATATGCTACTGCTGTAGGTCTGCTCCTTTATGGTGCAAGAAAAGAAAATTTTTCAACTAGCTTTAGAATTAGGGAAAGAAATGTGTTTGATAGACTTTTGTCAAAAATGAAGAATTGGTTTGTGGACATTAGTTAGTTTGTCATGAGTTGAGAGTTAAAGGGTGTATGGGTTGAGGGTGAAAGAGTTGAGAGTTGAATCCAATAAATCCCGAACCCAATAAACTCAATAAACCCGACAAACTTAGAAACCCACAAACTCACAATCCCTAATTAAGGAGGAAATTATGGAACATATGGAAATAGTGCCAGAAGGAAATGCCAAGATAAAAGTTGTTGGAGTAGGGGGTGGTGGAGGAAATGCTGTTAATAATATGATTAATTCTTCTTTAAAAGGAGTGTCATTCATAGTTGCAAATACAGATGTTCAGGCACTTAAGAATTCAAATGCAGAATATAAGATCCAGCTTGGAGAAAAGCTTACAAAGGGACTTGGAGCTGGAGCAGATCCTGAGATTGGGCGACAGGCCGCTGAAGAAAGTGCTGATGCCATCAAAGAACTTTTAACAGGCAGTGATATGGTATTTGTTACAGCAGGAATGGGAGGTGGAACAGGCACAGGTGCTGCGCCAGTTATAGCTCAAATTGCTAAAGAACTTGGGGCCCTTACTGTGGCAGTTGTTACAAAGCCTTTTTATTTCGAAGGCCCAAAGAGATTGCAACAGGCAGAAAGAGGAATAAAAAATTTAAAGGAAGTGGTGGATAGTATTATTACAATACCAAACGATAGATTACTCTCCCTTGCCTCTAAAAATGCTACCTTTGTGGAGATGTTGAAAAA
>JAMOOT010000327.1 GCA_027065215.1 Candidatus Omnitrophota bacterium
TATTGGTGCAGAGGAAGTTTCTGCCAATGTTGCTAAGTATATATCTGAGTCTAAAGAGAAATGCTTTATTTCTACTGCTTGCCCTGTTGTTGTAGAATATGTCAAGAAGTATTTCCCAGATTATGGTAAGTTTCTTACCCCCTTCCTCTCGCCTGTTCTCGCGCACTGCAAGATTTTGAAAAAAATTTACGGTGATAATATAGGGATTGTTTTTGTTGGCCCTTGTGTAGCCAAGAAAAAAGAAGCAGATATGCACCCTGAATTGTTGGATGTCGCATTAACGTTTGAAGAGGTAAGATTGTGGATGAAGATGAAAAGGGATCTTGTTACGAAGGCCTTGTTGGATGTTTCAAGTGAGAATACATTTATTCCTCATCCAGCAAAAGAGGGCAGGCTTTATCCTATGGACGGTGGGATGATAAGCACGATTAAATATAAGTGCCCCTTGGATGATGTAAACTTTATGAGTTTTTCTGGTATAAGAAGTTTGCCAGATGCCTTGAGAGGTATAGATTCTGTACAGGAGGATTCTCCTGTTTTCTTAGAGATTTTGGCCTGTGAAGGTGGATGTATAAACGGTCCAAAGATGAGTAAGGAGGATGGATTAGTCTTAAAAAGGAGGAGTGTCATAACCTATGCGCAGGTGAATGAAGATATTCCTAAAAAACCTTCCTGTGAAATAACGGAACTAATTGAAATGCCACATAGTGTTGATGTGCATATTACTGATGAACAGATAATAGAGGCCCTTCATTCTATAGGGAAATACAGATTAGAGGATGAGTTGAATTGTGGAGGATGTGGGTATGACAGTTGTCGCGATTTTGCTAAAGCAATCGTTTTGGGTAAGGCTGAGCCAATAATGTGTGTTTCATATATGAGAAAGTTGGCACAAAGAAAGGCGAATGCTTTGATTAATGCCATACCTTGTGGGGTTGTGATTGTAGATAAGGATCTGAGAGTGGTTGAGGCTAATTGTCAATTTGCTCGATTGATTGGTGAAGAAGAATTTTATAATGCTACCCAGTTTAATGGTGCTATGTTGGATAAATTGGTAAATTTTTCTTCTGTTTTCAGATCAGCGCTGGAGTTTGAAGGGGATGTGATAGAGAGGGATATAAGGTATAAAGATGTTATTTTG
>JAMOOT010000328.1 GCA_027065215.1 Candidatus Omnitrophota bacterium
CGAGGACCACGGATAGGAGGCGGCCAACTATATAGCTGTCTCCAAAGATTCTGAGCCACAGTGCGAGAAGGTAGTAGTAGAGGGGAGGGTGAACCGCGAAGACATCCCTGTAGGGAAGAATTCCGTGGTTTATAAACCGGGCTATCAGGAGATACGTGCCCTCGTCGTAGTCAAAGTACTCGTTTTGAAAAGCGAGTAGGGGTAACCTCAAGCCAAGAAACACCAAGAGAATCATTATGGTAGGAGTTAGCCTACCTTTATTTTTCCTCGGCATTAGCTTTCCCCTCTTTGCATTCCTGTATTATATGCCTGGTGTAGTTTGCAACACAGGCTTTAAATTCTTCCACATTATCCCCTGTTTGGTTATAGCAGCTTGATATCACCGTATTGATGTTGAGCACAAAGTACTTCCTGTTGGCTGTTATTGTCGAGTTCTCCAGCGCTTTGCTCGTAAAAGAATAATCTGAAAAGGGCGGGGCCAATAATACAACAGAGTTATTTGGCAAGTAGTAAGAACCAAAGAATGTCCTTAGGCAGTATGTCTCACGTCTATTGGCAAGATGAGGGAATATCAGATTCTGGGTCGTTATAGGGCAGTCCGAGTTGGAGAGAGTTTCCGTTATATTGTCTGCAATCCAGAAGTAGGGACCCCATTTATTATATACCCTAACAAGACTATACATAGGAATCCCCTTAACATATGGACCTTTTAGCACATGGAACGCCGGAGAGAACAAGAGCATTGAGACTAAAGAGATAACAACAAAGGTTTTCATTGTTAACGGGATAACTTTAGTTTTTTTAGAACGATATTCAATTTTTAGGCTTATATGTATCGCGGGTAGTATGTAAACCAGTAATATGAACAAAAAGGGTGCGAGCATATAGGGATAGTGATAACCTACCGTTACCATGTTTGCGGTCTTTGCGGGCAGTATAAGTTCAAGCCACAAGGGAACGGAGGCTAGAAAATACTCCCAATTGAACAATGGAATAAATGATACGCTGAAGAGGGATATAAAGAAAAATGCAATAATGTAGTCTATGTGAATGTTAGAAATCGAGAATGAGTATCTCTGAACTCTCGAAGCAGTAAGATACGGATAAATTCCCCCATTGTAGTGGGGAATTACTACAAACA
>JAMOOT010000329.1 GCA_027065215.1 Candidatus Omnitrophota bacterium
TTAGGGACTACTATGGGACGCTTTAATCCCTTCTTACGATATATACAGTGGCTACCCTTTTGCCTAAGGAATTCACATCCATTCTTCAGAAGAAATCTCTCGAATTTCTTAAAATCCACCGAGTTTATATCGGGCATTGTACATTAAATTCCTTCGCTCCCGACTCTACTATAGAAGGTGGATACATTTTGTTCCACCTTCCTTTTTTCTCCCATCCTAAATCTAACAAAACCTCCTCTAATGTCCCCATCTCTTCCAATTCACCAAAAAAGATTTCCACTGCTTCAGCAAAGTTCTGTTTAGCTTCAGAAAGTTTCTTCCCACAAGACGACAAATCTATCGCAGGAGAATAGACAACATACATACCACCCTGCTTAAAAATAATAACTGGCAACTTCACTTTTCTTACAACTTTCTTCATAACTTCTTCCACCTATCTTAAAAAAAATTAATTTTTTCCTCATTCTTAGTCTTCAACATTTACAATTATAAATGCACCTCCCAATAATTGCAAAATTAATTGTAATGCCCCTGGTTTGTCAGGGGATAGAAAAGTGGACACTATACAATAAAATGTGTCTAAGGAAGACATTATCATAAATCAATCTCAATTTGCCAAGGGGGAGGGGCAGTTAAAACTATCTCTTCCCCACTTATAGGATGGAGAAATTTTATCCGCCAAGCGTGTAGAAACATCTTATCTGAATGGTCGTGCCTCCGACCATATTTTTTATCTCCCACTATTGGGTGTCCGATATGGGATAGATGAACGCGGATCTGATGGGTACGACCAGTAATTGGATGGACCAAAAGGAGTGATGTTTCATCTGGTAATCGCTTAAGGGTCTCATACTCAGTTATTGCCTCTCGTGCGGTCGGACCATATCCCACCCGAAATAATTCTCTGTGTTTGGGATGTCGCTCTATAGGGAGATTTATCACATCTGAATCAAACTGGGTCCATCCCCATACCAATGCTAAATAATCCTTTCGAATTCTCCTCTTCTCAAACATCCGAGAAAGCCTTACATGGGTGCGGTTGTCTTTGGCTATCAAAAGCAGACCAGATGTCTCCTTGTCCAACCTATGCACTATCCCAGGACGGGTGGGGTCAATAGTGCTCACTTTCTCCAGATAA
>JAMOOT010000330.1 GCA_027065215.1 Candidatus Omnitrophota bacterium
GCCCATCACCATCACAAAAAGGATGCCCCTTCCGGGACCGCTATGCGGATTTGGGAAATACTAAAAGCAGGCCGAGGCCTTTCTGATTCCGATGTGGTATTTGGTCGAAAGGGTATAACTGGTCCTCGTAGAAAAGAGGAAGTGGGTATTCATGCAATCAGGTGTGCAGATATCGTTGGTGAACACACCGTTATGTTTGGTGTAGATGGCGAGAGGATAGAATTGGTTCATAAGGCCTCTTCCCGCAGGGCATTTGCCCGAGGGGCAATACTGGCAGCCAAGTTTTTGAAACAAGAAAGCCAAGGCCTGTATGATATGCTGGATGTGATGGGATTAAGGGCTATCTTTGGATGATTTCTTGAGCAAATGTACTGGAAATCTTTAAACGGGGTAGAAATAAAAGATCGGAGGAGCAGATGAAAAAGAATTTTGATGTCAAGGATCTCTCATTAGCGAAAAAAGGCAATCTTAGGATCGAGTGGGCAGGGATGGATATGCCAGTCTTGGCCTCTATCCGTAAAAAATTTTCTAACAAAAGGCCTTTAAAGGGCATTAGAATTTCTGCCTGTCTACATGTAACTACTGAGACTGCAAATCTGATGATTACTTTAAAGGAAGCAGGAGCAGATGTGGTGCTTTGTGCCTCTAATCCATTGAGTACTCAAGATGATGTGGCGGCGGCCTTAGTAAAATATTATAAAATCCCGGTCTTTGCAATAAAGGGCGAAGATAAAAAGACCTATTATCAACATCTCCTTTCTTGTGCCCAAATAAAGCCACATATTACTATGGATGATGGCGCTGACCTTGTATCTTTACTTCATTCTGAAAGGGAGGATTTAGCAGAAAACATCATTGGAGGCACTGAAGAGACGACAACCGGTGTAATTCGATTAAAGGCATTGGAAAAAGAAGGGAGACTAAAATACCCCGTAGTAGCAGTTAACGATGCTGACACCAAACACCTATTTGACAATAGATATGGAACTGGACAATCTACGATAGATGGGATCTTGCGTGCTACAAATCGCTTATTGGCTGGCTCAACAGTGGTGGTGTGTGGTTATGGCTGGTGTGGTAAGGGAGTGGCTAAACGGGCAGATGGAATGGGAGCAAAGGTAATAGTCTGTGAGGTTGATCCAATAAGGGCATTAGAGGCAGTAATGGATGGATTTCAAGTGATGCCAATAAAAGATGCGGCAAAGGTAGGGGATATATTTATTACTGTTACAGGTGATATCCACGTTATTCGGGAAGAGCACTTCCGCGTTATGAAAAGTGGAGCAATAGTGGCCAATTCTGGACATTTTAATGTGGAGATAGACACAGAGGCCTTAGAGAAAATGAAAAAATCTAAACGCCAAGTAAGAGATTTTGTTATGGAGTATACCTTACCAGGGGGCAAAAGGATCTATTTGTTGGGAGAAGGAAGGCTTATAAATCTTGCAGCAGGAGAAGGACACCCTGCCTGTGTGATGGATATGAGTTTTGCCAATCAGGCATTGAGTGCAGAATATATGGTGAAAAATGGGGAGAGATTAGAGAACAGAGTCTATAAGGTGCCAGAGGATATAGATAGAAAGGTAGCAACTTTGAAATTAAACACCTTAGGCATAAAGATAGACAAATTGACACCTGAACAGACTCAATATCTCCAGAGTTGGGAAATAGGGACATAATTTTGGGTGGAGTCTTGTATTTATTATTTACGTTGGGTGGATTGTTTATCTGCGCATAGGGTGGTAAAATAATTTAATTTAAGAATAGATTTCTCTTTTATCTTCGAGAGCAACCTTGAAATCGTGAAATCGTGGAAACACAAACAGAATTAAGGTGGTGAAATAAGTAATGATTAATTTCTTGATAAACAAATTGATAGGTAGTTATAACGACCGACAGATAAAACGAGCAATGAAGGTCGTGGAGAAGATAAACTCTCTTGAAGAGGGTATTCGAAAATTATCCGATAAAGAACTTCAAGCAAAAACCGATGAATTCAGAGAAAGAATAGATGAATATTTGAAAAAACATTTACCTAAGGAACACGATGAAGATCTAAAATTCAAAATAGAGCAGAAGGCCCTAAATGAAATCCTTCCAGAGGCCTTTGCCGTAGTGAGGGAAACTGCTCGGCGACTGTTAAATATGCGGCATTTTGATGTCCAACTTATTGGAGGGCTGGTCCTTCATGAGGGCAAGATTGCTGAAATGGCAACAGGAGAGGGAAAAACCTTGGTAGCCACCTTGCCTGCTTATTTGAATGCGCTAACTGGCAGAGGAGTTCACATCGTAACGGTTAATGATTATCTTGCTCGACGAGATAGGGAGTGGATGGGGCCTGTGTACGAATTTTTGGGCTTAACGGTTGGAGTAGTTCAACACGATATGCCCCCCTGGGACAGAAAAAAGATCTATGATTGCGATATTGTCTATGGAACGAATAATGAATTCGGGTTTGATTATCTAAGAGACAATATGGTGGTTCGGGGTGAAGATATGGTTCAGAGGGAATTGCACTATGCCATTGTTGATGAGGTGGACAGTATATTGATCGATGAGGCTCGAACGCCACTAATCATATCTGGCCCAGCAGAGGAATCTACTGAACTCTATTATAAAATAGATAAGATTATACCATTATTGGAAAAGGGTGAGAGAAACGAAGAAACCAAAGAAGAAACCGGTGATTTTATCGTAGATGAGAAGGCACGGACTGCATACCTGACTGAACAAGGGGAAGAAAAGGTAGCAAAACTATTGGGTGTGGATAATCTCCATGATATAGATACGATGGAGTTAAAACATCATGTCAATCAAGCCCTTAAAGCCCATCATTTATTTAAACGAGATGTTGATTATGTGGTAAAGGATGGAAAAGTAATTATTGTAGATGAATTTACTGGACGTCTTATGCCCGGAAGGAGATGGTCGGATGGATTGCATCAAGCAATAGAGGCGAAAGAGAGGTTGCAGATAGAGAGAGAAAATCAGACATTGGCCACTATTACGTTACAGAATTACTTTAGGATGTATCGAAAACTTGCAGGGATGACAGGAACCGCTGCAACTGAGGCCGCAGAATTTCGCAAAATATATGGATTAGATGTAGTGGTTATTCCCACCAATAAGCCCCTTAGACGAATAAATTATCCTGATGTAGTATTTCGCACCCAGAAGGAAAAGTTTAATGCAGTGGTCGATGAAATCGAAGAATTATACAAAAAGGGAAGACCCGTATTAGTCGGTACCACTTCCATAGAAAAATCAGAATACCTCAGTAATCTCCTTAAACTACGAGGGGTACCACATCAGGTCTTAAATGCAAAATATCATGAGAAAGAGGCCTATATAGTCGCTCAAGCAGGGAGATATAAGGCGGTAACTATTGCCACCAATATGGCTGGGCGCGGCACCGATATCTTACTGGGAGGGAACCCTGAATACCTCCTTCGTAGTTATATGGCAACGGTGAAGGAACAGGACCCGGAAAAGCGCGAGAAAATAGAGCAGGAAATGAGAGAGAAACTCTACCAACAAGCGCAGGAAGAGCAAAAAAAGGTAGTAGAATTAGGAGGTTTGCATGTTATAGGGACCGAAAGGCACGAATCACGTAGAGTAGACAATCAGTTGCGAGGAAGGTCAGGACGACAGGGAGACCCTGGTTCCTCCCGGTTTTATGTTTCCTTAGAGGATGACCTTATGAGGCTATTTGGTTCTGACCGTATAAAAGGGCTTATGGATAGGTTAGGGATGGAAGACGGGGAGCGCCTTGAGCATCCATTGATTACTAAATCGATTGAGATGGCACAGAAGCGGGTGGAAAACCACCACTTTGAAATAAGGAAAAACCTCTTGGAATTGGATGATGTTATGAATCGCCAACGAGAGGTAATTTATGGCTGGCGAAAGGATGTCTTGTTTGCCGATACAGACAAGATCAAGGAAATGATATTGGATGTTGCTTGGGAAGTATTGGAGAATGCTATCAATAGTTTTCTACCCCAGGGAGTAAGCCCTAAGGATTGGGATATAGATGGTTTGATTACCTTTTTGCAACATAGTTTTGCTGTTGAGGTAGAAGAAGAGGAATTACAACATAAAGATAGAGAAGAGATACAGAATTACATTTTCGATAAAATAGAAGAGGCCCTGAATAATAAGATTGCCCAGGTTCCAGATACCTCTGCATTTGCTGAATTTATGCGTATGGTCTTTTTGCAGGTTATAGATAAAAATTGGAAAGAACACCTGCATTCTATGGATTTATTGAAAGAATCGATAGATTTACGGGCATACGGGAATATGGATCCCATCGTGGAATATAAGCAAGAGGCCTTTAATATGTTCTCTATATTGATGGATACGATAAAGAATGAGTTGGTCAACTTTATCTTCAACGTAAAGATAGATATCCAGAAGAGAGCACGTTCAGTCTTTGGAACCACACCTAATAAGGCGGTTCATCCCTCTTCTCAGGGAGATACCCAAGATGGACCCAAATATATCCCAAAACCAGGAGAGAAAATCCCCCGCAATGCTCCATGCCCTTGTGGGAGCGGGAAAAAATTCAAGAAGTGTTGTGGTAGATATCTGTAAGAAGTATTGGAGGTAAGTATGGATGAGATATTGGAGATATTAGAGAAGGATGCCCGCACCAGACCAGAAGAGATTGCCCAGATGCTCAATATGGATGTCGATCAGGTAAAGAAAAAGATAGTAGAGTATGAAGAGCAAGGGATAATATTGGGATATAAGACAGTGATAAATAAAGAGGCATTAGGATTGACACGGGATCGGGTAGTTGCCTTAATAGAGGTAAAGGTAACCCCTGAGAAAGATGTAGGATTTGACAAGGCGGCAAGGCGTATATATAGATTTGACGAGGTAAAAAGTTGTTATCTTGTATCAGGAGATTATGATTTGCTTTTGATTGTGGAAGGGAAAGACATACATACGGTAGCCAGTTTTGTTGCTGAGAAGTTGTCTCCTATGGAATCTGTTAAAAGCACTCGAACGCATTTTATGTTAAAAAGATACAAAAAAGATGGAATTGTTTTGACTGCCGTAGAAGAAGATAGACGACTTAATATAACATTTTGACACTACCTTTGTTTTACAATAGACTATTGTTTTAGCGCAAAATAGTTTTTAACCGTCAACAATGAAAAAATTAAGGAGGTTCTGGTATGCGTAAGACAATAATCGCTGGCAATTGGAAGATGAACAAACTAATTTCTGAAGCAAAGGTGTTAGTTCAAGAGTTAAAGGAGTTGGTCAGTGGAATAACTGAGATTGAAATTGTAGTTTGCCCAGTATATACCTCTTTGTATGTTGTCTCTCAGGAAATCAAAGGCTCTAATATAAAACTGGGGGCACAGGATTGTTTCTGGGAGGAGAGTGGGGCATATACCGGAGAGGTATCACCGGTAATGTTAAAGGATGTTGGTGTAGAATTTGTTGTTCTTGGACATTCTGAACGCAGACAATATTTTTGTGAAACCGATGAATGGGTAAATAAGAAGACCAAAAAAGCGATTGAAATCGGTCTTCGTCCGATCGTTTGTGTAGGAGAGAAATTAGAAGAGAGGGAGGCAGGAAAAACCTTTTCTATAATAGAAAAACAGTTAGAAGGTGGTTTAGGCAATCTCTCACCTGAAGAGATAAAGAAAGTAGTGATTGCTTATGAGCCAGTTTGGGCTATTGGGACCGGGAAAACCGCTACTCCTGAACAGGCACAGGAAGTGCATAAATTTATTCGAAACTGGTTATCAGAGAAATTTGGGGACGAGATTGCAGAGGGAATCACTATTCAGTATGGTGGAAGTGTTAAACCGGGAAATGCTAAGGATCTCCTTTCTCAAAAGGATATTGATGGAGCATTGGTAGGAGGGGCAAGCCTTAAGGCACAGGACTTTGCCCAGATAATCAAGGCCGGATTATGAGGGTAAATTTTCAACAATTGATACAAAGGTTAACAGAGTTTTGGTCCGAATACGGTTGTGTTATATCTCAACCATTGGATATAGAAGTGGGTGCAGGTACTTTTCACCCATTAACATTTTTTCGTTGTCTTGGCACCAGGCCCTGGAAGGTAGCATACGTTCAACCGTCCCGCAGACCCACAGATGGCCGATATGCAAATAATCCCCTGCGGACCCAGAAGTATTACCAATATCAGGTGATACTAAAGCCAGCCCCTTCAGATGTTCAAGAACTTTATAAAAAAAGTTTAATCTACGTTGGGGTTGATCTGTCTCGGCACGACCTGCGATTTGTCCATGATGACTGGGAATCTCCTACGTTGGGTGCAACTGGTTTAGGATGGGAAGTTTGGTTAGATACACTGGAAGTAACCCAGTTCACCTATTTTCAACAGGTAGCAGGCAAGGATTTGAATCCCATATCTG
>JAMOOT010000331.1 GCA_027065215.1 Candidatus Omnitrophota bacterium
GCGTTCGGGAGTTGTACTCCTGATGGGAGGGGCAATGTATATAACTATAATGGCTGCCTTATGTAAGAAGTTGGTGCAGGTCTTCCCGAACAATTTGTTGCTCTCCACTATAGCAGTAATTTTGCTTATCTTGGCTGTTTATATGATATTTGAAGTGGGGAAAAAAGGTCTTTTGGGCAAAAAAGGAGGTAGATAGATATGTCGGGACACTCAAAGTGGCACAGTATAAGGCATAAGAAAGCGGCTAAGGACGCAAAGAGAGGAAAACTATTTACTAAACTTATAAAGGATATAACAGTTGCTGCTCGTGATGGTGGGGGAGATCCTGACCTTAACCCAAGGCTTCGACGGGCGATTGAAAAGGCTAAAGCGGCGAATATGCCGATAGATAATATAGAACGGGCTATTAAGAAGGGAACAGGAGAATTGCCGGGTGTGACTTATGAGTCAGTGGTTTATGAAGGCTATGGCCCGGGGGGAGCAGCAATTCTGATCCATGCTTACACTGACAACAAGAATCGCACGGTGGCTGAGATACGCCATATCTTTTCTAAAAAAGGTGGAAATATGGCAGGTGCTGGTAGTGTAGCATGGATATTCTCTAAGAAGGGATTGATAATTATAGATAAATCGGTTATTGATGAGGATTCGTTGATGGAGATCGTTCTTGAGGCAGGAGCTGAAGATCTTAAATCCGAAGGAGATACTTATGAGGTCTTTTGTGAACCTGCAAATTTAGAGTCTGTTCGTCAAGCCTTAGACGATAAGGGGATTTCGTATCAATCGGCCGATATAACTATGATCCCTTCGACTACAGTACAGATAACGGATGAACATACTGCCAGACAACTTCTTTCATTGATGGAAGCATTAGAGGAACATGATGATGTGGAGAACGTTTACTCGAATTTTGATATACCCGATGATGTGATGGAAAAGATATCAGGGGAATAAAACCGAGTAATAGTAAATAAAAATTGATGTTACGACGAATTTTATGACCGTTGTGTGCCATAAGTGTGGGCATAGATTGGCAATTTTTTAGGTTGAGGTTATAATATTACTCGTCTTTGGAGGTGAAGGATGTTTATCACAGATAAATTGAGAGATAGTTTTTTGCGATTTTTTGAATCTAAG
>JAMOOT010000332.1 GCA_027065215.1 Candidatus Omnitrophota bacterium
CTCTCTATAGAGTTCCCTTGCTAAGGCCTTTTTTGCCAATAGAAGCACAGACAAATCTTTTTCTATCCTATTCACTTTATCCTCTAATTCCACTACATCTGATAAGGATAGGGCATAGAATCTCTCCTCTTCTCTTTGGAGTGCATCCAGTTCCTTCTTTAACCTGAGATACTCTTTAAACTTTCCCCTCTGAAACCCAATCAATCGACCGTCTCGGATATCATCCACTCCAAGCCCTTTAATCGGATTCCAAACCAATATCTCTTGAGGGAGGATCAAACCGGTAAGCAGGTCCTTCGCCAGATTCCCCTGATAGGCCTCTCCAGGCCAAGAAAATAAAAGTCGGACCCGCTCCACTTTATTTACCCTTTTGCGCTTTGAAGGATATTCCCGTCGAACAATTCTTCCATCTGACAAACTCAGCTCAAGCGAACAGCTACCAACAAACTCTTCGCCCTTACGCAAGTAAGTAAATACTTGCTCTGGAGAACCTGATAAAGAAAGCAAGACTGCCTCCATAATAGAGGTCTTGCCTTTTTCGTTCTTCCCATAGATAATCCCTAAGTTAGGAGGGAAGGTCAAATCCAATATATCTATAGGTCCCCAATTACGGATCAGAATACGCCTTAGTTTCATTGAATCCTCGCTACAACCTCAGAGAATCTTCTCAATCCTTGCTCAATAATATCATCTTTCCACCTACCCCAATGGACATCATCGTTCTCTTGCTTGCATAGGGACTCAACCGTATGGACAAACTCTTCTACCAGACCTGCCCAACTCCCTCTCAGATCTATCCGAAAGATCTCCACCGAGTCCACATCAATCCCCGCATTCAAAAAGGCCTCTCTTATCTCTGCCTCCTGTAAAGCAAATACACTTACAACTCGCAGTGAAAGTTTAAGTGCCGAGGGCCAATCTTCTCGCTGAGAAAACCTGTCTCCCAAGGAAGATACAAGTTCCTGCACCTTTCTGTCCATCTCCTCACGATTCAACAAAAATAGACTTTCCCGCCAATAGAAAATCCCTGTTTTTACTACGACCCACTCCAACCCACCCCGGTCATCAAATATACCATACCTCCTCAGCCCCCACTCATTGGAGCTTATCGGACAAAGGGACCCACAATAGTAA
>JAMOOT010000333.1 GCA_027065215.1 Candidatus Omnitrophota bacterium
AAAAGATTATCTATCCAATACTAATACCCTATTTTTTAAGGCCTCTAATGGCATAAGATTAGGGGATCTTATAGAAAAATTATTTGGGAAGGGGGCAACTGAGATTTCAGATGTTTAGTTATACGCTATGATATTATCTACCTGGTTTTGCTCTTCAATATTTGGTGGCATAATATATGGCATAATATAATGAAGATATGTTGTGGTTGTGATGGAGGAGGCTGTTAGGTATGTTGAGTTTGGGAGATGTGAAAGATAGGATAGAGTCATTGAAGGATCGGGTCTCTTCGGGGCTTGAGATCTTGGGTATCTCTGAGAAGGAGAAGAGGATTCAAGAGATTGAAGGGAAGATGGAATCAACTGATTTTTGGCAGGATAAGGATACGGCCAATAAGACGTTGCAAGAACTTAAAGGCCTTAAGTCTGTGATTGAGCCTTGGCGGCGGGTGGAGGAGAGTGTAAAGGATGTTGATGAGATGTTAGAACTTGTCTATGAGGATGAATCTATGATGGAGGAATTGGTAAGGGAACTTGATAAGATAGAAAATGAATTGGATAAATTAGAAAATCAACTCCTGTTTTCAGGGCGATTTGATTCTAAGAATGCAATTTTGGAGATCCAGGCCGGAGCAGGTGGGACTGAATCTTGTGATTGGGTGAGTATGCTGATGCGGATGTATCAACGTTGGGCGGAAAAGAAGAACTACGAAGTAAATGTTATTCATATTCTGCCGGGTGAGGAGGCAGGGATCAAGTCGGTTTCTATGTTGATAAAAGGGCCATTTGCCTATGGGCACCTAAAGGCAGAACGAGGAGTTCATAGGTTGGTGAGAATTTCACCTTTTGATGCTAATAAGCGCCGTCATACGTCATTTGCCTCGGTTGATGTTGTCCCAGAGATAGATGAAGATATCGAGGTGGAAATAAAGGATGAGGATCTAAGAATAGATGTCTTTAGGTCAACTGGACCGGGAGGGCAGAGTGTTAATACTACTGATTCAGCAGTTCGGGTGGTCCATATCCCTACAGGAATAGTTGTTACCTGTCGGAATGAGCGTTCCCAGTTGCAAAATAAACAGACTGCCTTGCGGATGCTAAAGGCCCGTCTTTATGAATTGGAAGAGCAGAGGCGTTGTGAGGAGATTGCCCAAGAACGTGGTGAAAAAAAGAAGATAGAATGGGGTAGCCAGATACGTTCCTATGTGATGCAACCCTATACAATGGTTAAGGACCATCGCACTGGAGTGGAGACGAGTAATGTTCAATCTGTGTTAGATGGAGATATAGATAACTTTATTTATTCCTACCTAAAACAGGTTTCGCAAAAATGAGGGTGTGGTTGATAAGTGGGGGGTCCTTGGGGCATGTCTTGCCTGCAATATCCTTCTTTTATGGCCTAAAGGAGTTAGGAGCGCGGCCTATACTGGCACTGGAAGATAAGAGTGTATTTAGAAAGGTGATTGAGCGACTTAATCTGAATAATGATGTTTATTTTTTCCCTTCAGTCCCTTCTCCTAAGAGAGATTTTATTGGTGCAATTAGAGTTGGATTGAAAGAGGTTGGAGATAGGTTGAAGGATATGGTGGATCGAAACGATCGCTTGGTATTCTTTGGTTCAGGACTTTCTCTTCCATTTTACTGGATTGCATTGCGTCGTTCTCTTATGAGTGTTGTGCATGAACAGAATGTGGCAATGGGGTATTGGAGTGCCTTTTTATCAGCGACTGCTAATCTTGTATTTGCTGGCTTTGCTTCTGATAAGTTTCCCTTTTATGCTAAAAGAAAGTGTATAGTCTGCGGTAATCTGGTGGCGGATTTTATCTCTGGCCTCGATCCAGCGATTGGATTTCAAAGAAGGGGAATGTTTAAGATCTTGGTGTTGGGAGGGACGAAAGGGGCAAGGGCATTGAATTATGCCTTACCGCAGATATTGTCTGATGTGAAGGATGAGATAGAGGTGATTCATATATGCGGTGAGGATGAGGTTTCGGAAGTAATAACCCGTTACAATCTTTTGGGGTTTGACCGTGTACAGGTAGTAAGTTGGGTATTTCCGGTTTTTACTTTGATGAAGCAGGCTGATTTGGTAGTTTCACGGGCAGGGGCAATGACTCTAACGGAGATGGCATTATCTGCTGCACCGGGTGTGGTGGTGCCATATCCGTATGCAAGGGGGCATCAGTATGAAAATGCAAGGTTTTTTGCTGATCGTGCCGACCTCCCTTGGGTGGACCAAAGGCGGCCGGATTGGCAGGAAAGGTTAAAATCGATTATACTTACTCTTGTAGGAGATAGGATAAAGAGGATGACGTTAGGGCATGCGTTAAGGGGAGTGTTGGTGTGTGGAGAGGGGCGTCCTTTAGATTTGCTTTTGTCTTGATTGTCAGTTTGATACTGGTTGCCCCGTATTCTTGGGCTGAACGGGGAATCAGCAATTCTGGGTGGTCGATGTTTCGATCTACTCATTTTGTCTTTTATTATCGCCCGGGTATTCCAAAACGATTTTTATATAAGATGAAACGGTACGCGGAGAGATACTATCGACGTATTGTCCAGGATTTGGGGCTTTTAAGGACAAATTACTGGGTCTGGGATGAGAGGTGCCGGGTATATATATATGCCAATAAAGAGGATTACTTGAGGTCAGTGAAAACCCTGCCAGAGTGGTCAGAGGGCGGAGCCATACCAGAACGCAGGGAAATACACTGTTATTACCATGAAGATAACGAGAGATTATTTAGAACGGTCCTTCCTCATGAGATGACACACCTCTTGTTTTATGAAGCCAGAAAGGGTATGCGGATACCACACGCGATAGATGAAGGTGTGGCAATGCGGGAGGAAGAGGATAAGAGCAGGGTCTTGGGGTCTTATTATGTGGTAACAAATGCCCTGCAAAATAAGAAATATATCCCGGTTTATAGGTTATTGGATTGGCAGAGTGAATATGTTAAGATGGATAATGAGACAGCGCAGTTGTTTTATGCAGAAAGTTGTTTATTGTTGGATTTTTTGTTGACAGAATTTCCCAAGAATTTTTTTGCTAATTTTTGCTGGCGTATGCGCTCTGGAAGTGATTTCTATAAGGCATTTCGTTTATCTTACCCACGTTATTCGGCTTATGGTAAGATAAATGTAGATAAATTAGAGGAAGAGTTTTGGCAGTATGTCCGTAGGACAAACCCGTTTTCTGCTTCTGATTGGGTGGCGAGTCAATAGTGGGGGTTGGAATATAAAATAAAAAAAGGAGTGAGGACAGATGATAGATTATACTGGGCATAGTTTAAGGGACTTTTGTTTGAGTTTGGCCTCGGATAATCCAGTACCCGGAGGAGGCAGTGTATCGGCCTATGTTGCGGCGTTAGGGGTCTCTCTTCTCAAGAAAACACTGGTCTTTACCTTAAAGAAACAGGTAGATGACCAGACTCGCAAGGAGGTAAGTCAGGTTCTTGTGGAGGTGGATGAGTTGCTTCAGGAGTTTCTTCAGTTGGTAAATGAGGATTCCATTATCTTTATGGGATGTTTGGATAATCGTTCAGTGCCGTTCAATGAGCGGTTCGCTCCAGCCAGAGAGGTGGCTCAAAAGATATGTGATCTATGTCAGAAGGCGTATAAGGTCCACGCTAAGGGGTCTTATCTCTATAACAAGTCTATGCGAAGTGATTATGAGGCTGCTCAGAGGTTGATAGATGCGGCCTTTAGGATATCTTGGGAAAATGCTCACTATGGAGAAGAGGATTAGAGAATTACTTGGGTATATTGCGAAATCCTCTTCGAAAGAAGGCGTAAGGGCTGCACTTGTAGGTGGCGCAATACGGGATTTGATATTAAATCAGCCAATTTGGGATGTGGATGTCGTATTGGAGTGTGATGCTATAGAGTTTGCTGAAAGGTATTTTCCAGATGTTAAGAAGGTAAAATACAAATACTATCGCACTTGTGCATTGTTCTTTGAGGATGAAGTAAGGTTGGACCTGGCCACTGCAAGAGAGGAGAGTTATCCTAAATGTGCAGATAGGCCAATTATTAGGCCTTCTACGATTGAAAAGGACTTGTTTCGTAGGGATTACACTATCAATGCTATGGCTTCCTGCCTGAGGGATGAAGATCTTGTTTTAGGAGAGATTTTGGATCCATATGGAGGAAGAAGGGATTTGGAAAGAGGGATATTGGATGTTTTGCATGATCAGAGTTTTTGTGATGACCCAATTCGAATCATCAGAGGAATAAGATATGCAGTAAGGTTTGGATTTTCTTTCTCTGAGAGGTGTCTTTCCCTTATAGAGGAGGCCAAACGCAAAGATTATCTTTCATTAGTGAGTAAAGATAGAATAAGAGATGAGATAGGATTGTGCAGGAAGGAACCTAATCCATCTGCTGTTTTTTCTTTGGCTCGCAGTCTCTTGGGTCGAGACTTAGAAAGTTATGTGGTATAATGCTATGTTTCAACAAAGGGATAGATTATGGGACATGATACAATTTTTATCCTTGATTTTGGCTCTCAGTACACCCAGTTGATCGCTCGAAGGGTGAGGGAGGAGCATGTCTATTGTGAGATTGTGCCCTACAATATATCTTCGGAGTTAGTCAAAGAGCGTAATGTGAAAGGGCTTATTTTTTCAGGCGGGCCAGCAAGCGTATATTCGGAGCAATCGCCTCTTCCTCGTAAAGATCTGCTTTCGTTGGGTATCCCTGTCTTGGGTATATGCTATGGCATGCAGGCAATATCTATTTTGTTGAACAGTCAGGTAATTCCAGCTAAGAAGCGCGAATATGGCCCGGCATTGCTTTATGTGGACAATTTCTCAGATTTGTTTCTGGGCCTGCCGGATTCGTTTAAGGTATGGATGAGTCATTCTGATGCAATTGCTGAACTGCCTTCTGGATTTCAAGTGCTTGCCCATACTGATAATTCTCCCTACGCGGCAATTGCGGATCTTTCTCGTCGCATATACGGTTTGCAATTTCACCCAGAAGTTGTTCATACGGAATATGGGAGTCAGATATTGGCTAATTTTTTGTTTAACGTCTGCAAGTGTCATCCAACTTGGACGATGCGCTCATTTATAGAGGAATCGGTTGAATCTATTAAAGAAAAGGTGGGTAATAGAAAGGTGATATGCGCCTTAAGTGGAGGGGTGGATTCCTCGGTTACTGCGGCATTAGTGCACCGTGCAATTGGGGATAATTTGGTTTGTATCTTTATAAACAACGGATTGTTAAGAAAGAATGAACCTGAACGGGTGCAGGAGATATTTGGACGTGCGATGAAGATGAATCTCAGGTATGTTGATGCAAGTGAAAGGTTCTTGAAGGCATTGGAGGGAGTAACTGATCCAGAGGAGAAACGGAAGATTATCGGGCATAAGTTTATTCGAGTCTTTGAGGAGGAAGCAGGAAGGGTTGAAGGGGCGGAATTCTTGGCTCAAGGCACGCTGTATCCTGATGTGATAGAGTCTGTTTCACCTTTTGGGGGCCCTTCAGCACGAATAAAAAGCCACCACAATGTAGGTGGATTGCCAGAAGATATGAAGTTGAAACTGATAGAGCCGTTAAGGGAGTTGTTTAAAGATGAGGTGCGAAAGTTAGGTAAAGAGTTGGGACTACCGGATGAGATTATATTTCGTCAACCATTTCCGGGGCCGGGGCTTGCAGTTAGGTGCTTGGGGGAGATAACCAAGGAAAAGTTGGATATCTTGCGAGAGGCCGACTGGATAGTGGTGGACGAGATAAAACGTGCTGGTCTTTATACCAAAATATGGCAGTCTTTCGCTGTATTGCTTCCGTTACGCACGGTGGGTGTGATGGGTGATGAGCGGACATATGAGTATGTGATTGCCTTGCGTGCAGTCCATAGTGTTGATGGTATGACTGCTGATTGGGTGCGTCTTCCCTACGATTTGCTTGGCCGTATCTCCAATAGGATTATAAACGAGGTCAAGGGCGTTAATCGGGTGGTCTATGATATAAGTTCTAAGCCTCCTGCTACGATAGAATGGGAGTGATATGGATAAGTACGATGTGGTAGTTATTGGTGCTGGGCCTTCTGGTTTGTCGGTGAGCAAGACAGTTGCTAAGTCAGGCAAAAAGGTCTTAATAGTGGATAAGGATCCATTGGGGGGGACGTGTCTTAATTATGGGTGTATGCCAACAAAGTTTCGACTTAGATTTGGCAAGGATGCCTCATCTCTTGAGCAGCAGAGGAAGATGGTAACTTCACTTAATTCGGCTATTGAAAAAAGTTTACGTAAACAGGGAATAGATGTCTTGAGGGGTAAGGCTCAGATTAAAGATGAAAGGTTAGTGGTAGTTGATGGAAAGGAGATCTTGGCAGAAAATGTGGTGGTAACAATT
>JAMOOT010000334.1 GCA_027065215.1 Candidatus Omnitrophota bacterium
ATAATGAAGGTGGTATTCGTGTGTCTTTGTTGGATGCAAAGAAGGGGGCGCAAGTCAGCTCAGATTCCCTTGCCTTGGAGATAACTCAAAATGGAATAAGTCCGGCCTTTTTATATGGCGAAAACGGTGTGGTAAAAGAGGTCCTTTCACCCATAAACAGAGATAAGTGGTCTATGGTTTCGGTTTTAAAAGAGGCAATAAAGGAAGAGATGCAGGTTCGGTATTATGGAAAGAAAGAGGAGATTGCCCGTAACATAAAGATAGAAGGTGTAAATGAGGTACGGCTGAGAGGGGTAAGAGAAGATGATGTGAAGAAGGAGTTAGAGTCAATTTTTAACAATAAGGAAGAAGGGAAAAGGGATCTTTATGTTTGGATTTGTCCTCACGAAGATGGATATGTATTGAGATTTCAACCTCACTATCCTATTATCTACGGTGAAGAAGAGAAGGATTGGGCCCTTTTAAAGGTGGATCATAATAATCGACAGGTTAGGGTGGTGAATGTAGGTAGATTAGATGAAAAAGAGGTTTGGGATGTTGTTTCCCGAATTAAGAAGGCTTTTATGCCTTCTGTAAAAAAGAAGGAATTTGAGTTGAAGAGAATGGAGGAAGAAGAAGGCCCTCATTATTTTGTGGGAAAGGAGTTTTACCTTGAAAAAGGGATGAGTGTGGTTGTAGGGGAGGGAGGAGAGAATAAGAAGAAACAGTGGGAGATTATTGGAGCGACAAACGGAGTATATTTGTGTAAGCAGGGTTCAGAAGAGAAAAGATGGATAGGCAGGGGTGGGAAGGTGTTTATAGATGGTGAGGGGAACTTCTGTGAGGAATTTTCTCCTGATGCTAAATTACTCATAGAGGTAGGCAGAGATGGATTTGTTAGTATCCTTGGGGTCAAGAAAGGTGTAAACTTCTCTCTTGGGGTAGAAAAAAAGAATGATAACCAGCAGGTGTATGTGAGGGATATTGTGTATAAGGATAAATATCTTTCCTCTTATAAGGAATTTAAGGAGAAAGTTTTTGACAACAAGAAGTTTTCTGTAATGGTTATGGATTGTATTGATGGTCAGATGCAGACCGGCGCAACCAGTGAATATCTCGTTGTAGATTGGGATAGAGATATAGCGCTACGGTCGTTTTATGAGAAGGTCGTGGAGAAGGTAATTGAAAGATTGAAGAAAAAATTAGAGAGTGAGGAGAAAGATAAAAATATCAAATTAGAGGGATTGAACAAAGATCTTGAAAATCTTTCTGATGCATTGATTAGGGTGGATCGGGCAAGGGTGGAGGAGATTATGAATAGATTAGTGCGCGGGGATGTTAAGGCAGAGATAATCAGGTATGTCTACGATGCAATAAAGAAAACTGTAAAATATGGTGAGCAAGGTTTGGAAAAAGGCACGATATATTTTATAGGAGACACTATAAATAAAAGAGGGGTGTGTCGTCATACTGCCCTTCTTACTGGGGCGGTGTTGGAGAGATTATCGCGAGCAGGATTTCTCTTGGGAAGGAATTATCTCATTCGGGTCCCACGTCACGTGTTTAATGTCTATGTCACAAGTGCAGGTATCCCTGTTGTCCTGGATATGGGGGGTAGGAAAGGTGAGTCTGCTACCCCCATATTTGCTCAGGTAACACCCGAGAGTGATGAAGAGACTCCCTATTCTTTTTCAACCGATTCCCCAATAAGCTCAAATAACAAGATTTGTTGGATTCGATATACCGAGGTCTTAAAACTGGCAGGATTTAGGATCCCTGAACCGATAGAACTTAATATAGACAACGGGATTAGTACGTCTTGGTTGAGTGATTTGAATAGGAATCAAATAGGGAATAAGATGGCGTTTGTTTCATTTAGTTCGGATTTGGACGAAAAAGGAGATAAAAGTGGTTATATCTTGCGGGTTAGAGACCTTTCCTCTGGGAAGATAGTGCAGGTAGGGGCGGATCAAGTAGATAAAGATAAAGTAAGAGAGGCCCTTGATCAATTGAATCAAAGCAATAGTTTGTTGGCGAAATTGATACTCGAAAATTGGAACTGGATTTCTCAAAGATTGCAATTTTATGTGATGAACGACAATGAGGATATCAAGGTTATGCTAAGGGACTTCTTTGGTTGGGGAGGACGAGGAAAGGTTATAGTCTCATCAGCATTGTTGAATCGCCTTGATGACTCTGTTAAAGGATTGCTTTATCTTCACGAGATATTAGAGGCATTGGTGGATATGGGATTGGCAAGGATTGAGATAAATGGAAACAGGATATATCTCACCGTTGGAGACAGAATACAGCAGTTTCCTGTGAACGAGGAAGGTTTGAGGAGGATTTTATTTGAGAAACTATTGTTGGGCAAGGGTTCGTTGACTCACTATTTGATATACGAATTGGAGAGAAGTGATGTAGAGAGCGAAAGTGAGAGGTTGACACTTGCAATACGGAAAGAAAAAAAAGATAGGGGAGATATAGGGGGCGCAGAGAGATTGCAGTATAAGGGGAGGATGGAAGGCATTGAGAGAAATATGCCGGATGTGATTAAAACCTTGCTTTGGGAGAGATTTGTCTCAGGACAGTGGCAGGAAGGGGCAGTTCTGCATGTGCTGAGGTATCTTTATGGAAAGGGGAACTTACCACTTGAATTAGAGGAAGTAAGAGATTGGAACGACCTCAGAGGTGTTATTGCTGATAAAGTTTGTAGTGAAATGGGAAAGAAAGTAGAGAAACAATTCCTAACGGATTGGCATAGTCTGGAGAAAGAGACAGATCCTACAGGAAAGAGATTTAAAAGATTATCCTTGTTGTATAAATACAAGGTGTATGAGTTGCTCCCTGACGTATATGGAAAGGCGGTAAAAGAGGCAGCAGAAGAGTTTGAGGGATTAGTAAATGTCGCAGATAAAGAGAAGAAAGAAGATAAAATTGTGGATGCAATAGATCTATTGTCTTGGTATGATAGGGTTGATAAGCGTGAAAAAGGCCTCAAGGATTTAGAGGAGAGTAAGAAAGGTGGTCTTGTCCTTTCTTTAGAGTCGTTGAGAATAATATAACTCCATGGTAAATTGAGCCAGTACGGATAAAAAATCGTTTGCATCATCCCCAGGGCGTAATGTCTTTTTGTAGAACACTTATTCAGATGATAAAATGTCTTAGTGGATGGTCAGAAGAATGCTGTAGGAGGCCTATATGGATAAATTGATGCCGATAGGGATACAAGATTTCAAGTCATTGAGGCAGAGTGGGTATCTTTATGTGGACAAGACAAGGTGGATTTATCCATTGCTTGCTGAAGGATATAGAGAAGAGATGAAATTTCCGCCGTATTTTCTCTCCCGCCCGCGCAGGTTTGGTAAGAGTTTGTTATTGTCCACGATAAGGTATTTGTTTGAGGGGGAGAAGGAATTATTTGAGGGGTTGTGGATATGTGATAAGTGGGATTGGGACAAGAGATATCCGGTGATAATGATAAATATGCCTAATTGTGGGGATAAGATTGGATTAATAGAAAGGATGTCGAATAGGTTAAGAAATATAGGGGAAGAGAAGGGGGTGAGATTAGAAGGGGAGGATCCTATAGTTCTATTTGAGAATCTCATTAGAGGGTTGAGTGAAAAGTATTCTTGTAGGGTAGTGGTGTTAATAGATGAATACGATCGGCCGATATTGGATAACATAGAAGAGCCAGAGAAAGCAAAAGAAGTGCGGGAGTATTTGAAGGGGTTTTATTCGTTATTGAAGGATTTGGATGAGTATTTAAAGTTTATATTGCTGACAGGGGTAACGCGGTTTAGCAAGGCAGGAATATTCTCTGGGTTGAATAATCTGAAGGATATATCGTTAGATCCGCGATATGGCAATATTGTGGGGATAACACAAGAGGAATTAGAAAGATATTTGGGGGAAGAGATAAAGAGGCATAATGTAGATTTGGAGAAAGTAAAGGAGTGGTATAACGGGTACAGTTTTTTGGGGGATAGGTTATACAATCCGTTTGATGTGCTGTGGTTTGTGGATAGTGGATGTGTATTTAAGGATTATTGGTTCAGCACGGGGACGCCGAATTTTCTAATTAAGTTGATAGAGAGTGGGAACTTCTATATACCGGAGTTGAGTAATCTGGTAGTCGGTGAAGAGATGATGGACAGGTTTGATGTGGAGAACATAAGGCCGGAGGTGATATTGTATCAGGCGGGGTATCTGACGATAGATGAGATGATAGCAGAGGAAGGGTTTATAGAGTATAAGTTGCGGATACCGAACAGAGAAGTAAGGCAGGCGCTGAACAAGTTTTTGTTGGAGAAGATGACAGATGACCGGTTGGATGTAGGGTTAAGTAAGGGGTTATCGCGGGCGTTGAGAGAGGGAGATATAGAGGGGATAAAAGATTGGGTGAAAAGATTATTTGAGTCAATACCATATCATTACCACATAAATAATCCAATGGGGCAGTATGAGGGGTATTATGCCAGTGTCCTGTTTTCGTTTTTTATGTCCGCAGGCTATGAAGTAAGGGGAGAGGATGTGAGCAGGAGGGGCAGAGCAGATATAGTGGTATTAGCAAAAGATAAGGTATATGTGGTAGAGATAAAGACAGATGCAAACGAACCAGCGATAAAGCAGATAGAGGAGAGGAAGTATTGGGAGAAGTATGAGGGGGCGGGACGAGAGATATATTTGGTGGGGATAAATGTGGACAGTGAAGCGAGGGCAGTGAAGGAGATGGAGATAAGGAGGATTGAATAATTTTAAGGGAGTTGGGTATTTGCAGGGATTGATGGAAAGCAATATAGGAAAGGGATGAAGGTTAACGGAAGGTTATATCGGAGTATCTGGCTGGAAGAGGATGGTAAGGTCGGAATTATTGACCAGCGATTCCTCCCTCATCGGTTTGTATTGGAGTGGATCAATTCTGCCTCTCATATGCAGATTGCTATCAAGGAAATGCATCTGAGAGGGGCGATAGTGATAGGGGTATCTGGTGCTTATGGGGTTTACTTAGCGGCTAAAGAGAGTGAGGGGAATATCGAAAGATTTAATGAGTTGGTAGAAAAGGTGAGATCAGCGCGGCCTACTGCTGTCAATCTCTCTTGGGCAGTTGAAAGAGTGCTTTCCAGGATAAAGATGGAAGATGCTGGGAGATGGGATGATGTAGTGGAGTTGTGCAGAGAAGAGGCCAATAAAATCTGGGAAGAGGAACTGTTGCGTTCTAAGAGGATAGGTGAGGTTGGGGTTAAGATTATAGAAGAGGTGTTTAAGCGAAAGCAGGATACGGTTCAGATTCTTACCCATTGCAATGCGGGATGGTTGGCTTGTGTGGATTATGGAACCGCTACTGCACCTATTTATGAGGCCTATGCCAGAGGGATACCAGTTCATGTATGGGTGGATGAGACCCGTCCAAGGAATCAGGGAGCAAGGCTTACTGCATGGGAATTATTGAATCAGGGCATTTCCCATACGATTATTGCGGATAATACTGGTGGATTGCTAATGCAAAGGGGAATGGTTGATCTGGTGATCGTTGGTGCGGATAGGGTGTCTCGTAGAGGGGATGTGGCCAACAAGATTGGAACTTATCTCAAGGCCCTTGCAGCCCGAGATAACGGAGTGCCCTTTTATGTTGCATTACCTTCTTCTACTTTTGATTTGTCTCTCTGCAATGGTCTTGATGAGATTCCTATTGAGGAAAGGGATCCGGATGAGGTGAGGTTTATTCAGGGTTTGACCGAGGAAGGGGAGATAAAAAGAGTCTTGCTTACTCCCAGAGATTCTTCTGCCTTAAATTATGCGTTTGATGTCACTCCGTTTAATTTGATTACTGGGTTGATTACTGAGAAGGGAATAATTCCGGCCCGGGAAGACGCTATAGTGGGTTTATTGAAGGAGGATGTATGAAGGTCTTCTTGATAGGGTTTATGGGTTCAGGTAAGACTTCTACTGGGAAAGAATTGGCTAAATTGCTTGGCTATAGGTTTGTTGATATGGATGACTTGATAGTTCAGCGTGCAGGAATGAGTATCCCAGAGATATTTTCTCGATTTGGTGAAGAGCGATTTCGGGAGATAGAGACAGAGGTCTTGAGGGATTTGGTTAATGAGGATGATTTAGTTGTATCTTGTGGAGGAGGGGTAGTGGTTAAGGAGAGAAACCATTTCTTGCTTAAGCAGGGAGGTAAGGTGGTGTTTCTCATGGCCTCTCCGGAGGTGATATACGAGAGGGTGAAGGATGATACCAATCGACCACTGTTGAATGTCCCTGATCCTATGGACAGGATTAGAGATTTGTTGAATCAACGAATGGAGAAATACTTGAAGGTAAGCGATCTTCGGATAGACACCGACAGAAGGTCTCCCAGTGAG
>JAMOOT010000335.1 GCA_027065215.1 Candidatus Omnitrophota bacterium
GCACTTAGGTTTGGAGCAGAAGCAAAGCTGGACTTAATCACAGTAGATGGTGCACCAGGAGGAACAGGAATGAGCCCATGGCCTATGATGAATGAGTGGGGAATTCCAACATTTTATCTTGAATCTCTGACTTATCAATTTTGCAAAAAATTAGAAGAAAGAGGCTTTAGAGTTCCTGATATAGCTATTGCTGGAGGTTTTTCCAGTGAAGATGGGATATTCAAGGCAATAGCCATGGGAGCACCTTATGTAAAAGCAGTATGTATGGGAAGGGCACTTATGATACCAGGAATGGTAGGCAAAAATATTGGAGAATGGTTAGAAAAAGGTGATTTACCCAAAACTGTCTCTAAGTATGGAAATAAAGTAGAAGAAATATTCATCTGCTATGAAGAGTTAAGAAATAAGTATGGAGATGAAATTAAAAATATACCCTTAGGTGCAATAGGTATGTATACATTCTCTCAAAAGATAAAAACAGGATTGCAGCAATTGATGGCAGGTAGTAGAAACTTTAAAATCTCGACACTATCTCGTAGTGATTTAATGGCCTTAACAGAGGAAGCAGCAAAAGTTTCAGGAATTCCATATGTAATGGAAGCTTATAGAGAAGAAGCAGAAAAGGTTCTGGAAGAATGAGAAATACTTCACATATGTATAGTAAGGCCTGCTTGATAAAGGGCATAGAAAATGGGAAAAGAGTGGATTCTCGCATCTTAGAAGAGAGGATCCAGGAAGCAGTAAGTAGAGGTTATAGATACATAGAAGTAGAAGCATTTGGACAGCACGGGATAGGCGGAAGACTGTGGAAAGCAGGAAGTGAAAAGGTCTATATAAAGATTAAAGGGACCCCTGGCCAGAGAGTTGGAGCAATGGGATTTCCAAACACCTTAATAGAGGTCATGGAACATGCCCCGGACGATGTTGGATGGCTGAATGCTGGTGCTGAAATCATTGTTCATGGAAATGCAACGAATGGTGTTGCAAATGCCATGGCTCAGGGAAAGATCTACATAGGAGGGAATATCGGTGCCAGGGGCATGACCATGACCAAAAGAAATCCCAAATTTGATCCCCCTGAGCTTTGGGTATTAGGGGGTGTGGGAGATTATTTTGCAGAATT
>JAMOOT010000336.1 GCA_027065215.1 Candidatus Omnitrophota bacterium
GCTGATAGAGAGGCTGCTGCAGTGGAAGAGATTTCTAAGACAATGGAGGTGATAAAGGCTATTGCTTCGCAGGTCCAGGAAGGTATTTTGCAGGTTAATGAGGCTGCTAATAATCTTAGTGAATTGTCGCATGAGTTAATGTCAATGTTGAATAATTTTAAGTTTTAAAACTAAAGGCGCAGGGAGGAATTATGGTTAAGGTTTTAGTGGTAGATGACTCTATATTCATCTGTAAGGCGTTAACGAGGATTTTAGAGAAAGATCCAAATATAAAGGTGATTGGGACCGCCCATGATGGGCAGGATGCTATAGAAAAAGTAAAACAATTAGATCCTGATATTGTCACATTAGATGTTGAGATGCCAAAGATGAATGGTATAGAGGCCCTTAAAGTGATTATGAAAGAATATCCTCGGCCGGTGGTAATGATTAGTTCTTTGACTAAAGAAGGGGCTAAAGTGACAATAGAGGCCTTGTCCTTAGGGGCAGTGGATTTTATACCTAAGGAGCTGTATCAAAGCAGTGTTGCAGGAATAAATCTGGAGAAGTTGGAACAACAGTTGTTAGAGAAGATAAAAGTGATTGCTCAAAAGCGAGTGCAGTTTTCAAGTAGTCCCAGTACCTTCGTTTCTACATTTTCTTCTTCTAATTCTTCAACTATCCAGTCTCGTCCTGTTAGTAGGCCTACTGTCCGTAAGGGGATGGTTGATGTTGTGGTTATCGGCGTATCAACGGGTGGTCCTACAGCCCTTCAGAAAGTAATATCTAAACTTCCTCCCGATATCCCTGTTCCGGGGATTATTATTCAGCATATGCCTCCGGCATTTACTGGGCCTTTAGCCAAACGTCTATCTTCCTTAGGAGGCCCTACAGTAAAAGAGGCGGAGAAAGGTGAGAGGCTTGCCCCTGGTAAATTTTTAGTGGTTCCAGGGGCATATCATATGCAATTGAAAAAAATAGGTTCCATAGTGCAGGTGATGCTTACCGAAGAGCCAAAAGATGCAATATATCATCCATCTATAGATCTCACGATATCTTCTGCTGCTGAGGTATTTGGTCATAAGACATTGGCAGTAATACTAACCGGTATGGGTAAAGACGGGTTAGAGGGA
>JAMOOT010000337.1 GCA_027065215.1 Candidatus Omnitrophota bacterium
CACTCCAATTATTGCTACATTCACTATCTTGGGATGACCTGACAGAACTTTTTCAATCTCAGCAGGATATACATTTTCACCACCACTGCGATACATATCCTTGGCCCTGTCTACAATATAGAAATATCCCTCTTCATCCTGGTACCCTAAATCCCCTGTATGTAACACGCCATTTCTTATAGCCTCTGCTGTTTTCTCAGGCATATTCCAATAACCACTCATAACTGTAGGTCCTTTTGCCACTATCTCTCCAATCTGACCAGGAGGTAATTTGTTGCCCTTTTCGTCTTGAATCCAGATATCTGTAAAAAATCCAGGAAGACCTATAGAACCCTTCTTTCTCAATACATCTTTTTTAGGTAAGAACATCATTGCAGAATTTTCAGTTTGGCCAAAACCCTGTTGCATATATAGACCTTTTTTGGCCAACTCATCTAACAGGCTCAAAGGAGTCCTTTCTCCTCCACCAAAAACAACCCTTACACTGCTTACATCTACATTATCCAGAGCGTTTTCCTGTAATATAAACCGCCACATTGTGGTCAGGGCAAAAACTATAGTGGCTCTGTATCTCTCAATATCTTTGGCGAACTCCTGGGCATTAAATTTTTGCCTCATAATAAATGTACCACCACGGCAAAAGGTGGGTGTTAAACTGATAAACAAGCCACCAGAATGGAACAAGGGAAGTTGCGCTAAAAATATATCATCTTCTCTCATATCTGTATAAAGGGCTATTTGAAAATTCTTAAAATAGGTCTGCTCATGGGATAAAAGTGCGCCCTTTGGAAGCCCTGTAACTCCTGATGTATACATTATTGCTAGTGGGTCACTAAATTCTATTGGCTCCTTTGGCTCAGGCTCTTCTGTAGGCATATCCTTAATTACTTCATTGTAATCCTGTGCCCACTCACTACAATCTGGTCCATCTGAACCAGCATTCTTTACAAATAAATATTTGTCTTCTTCTACTGGAACCTTGGAACGGATGGATTCAAAATTCTTTGCCAGAGTGTCATGAAACACTAAAAGACGAGAGCCACAATTATTGAGCTGGTATTCCAGCTCAGGTCCTACAAGACGGAAATTCAAGGGAACAAATATT
>JAMOOT010000338.1 GCA_027065215.1 Candidatus Omnitrophota bacterium
CTTTATTTAGGATGGATCTCTCTATTTCTTTCTCTTTATTCTGGGTATATTATTTTGAGGATGAAGAAGTGTGATATGGTCTAATTATGCGATGGCTACGCACGAGGATAAAGATTTGCGGTGTTACCAACAAGGATGATCTCCTGCTTTGCCAAAAGTTTGGCGCAGATGCAATTGGTTTTGTCTTGCATAAAAAAAGCCCACGCTATATCCCTCCAGAAGAACTGAAGAGACTTTTAGATTTGGTTTATCCTTGGGTATCTTCAGTGGCGGTGCTTACTGTTATGGATTTGGACCTTATGGATCAGTTAGCAGATTGGGGTATATCTACTTTTCAGATATACTTTGATATGGATGAGGGTGAGATAAGGAGATTTAAGAGAGGTGTTAAGATTATTAGAGCGGTGAATTTGGCAGAGGTCGAGAGGATAAATATAAATCTTTATGATGGCATTCTTTTGGATGCCCAGGATGCGGAGAGATTGGGAGGCACAGGTAAAGTGATAGATTGGGAAAGGGCTAAGGATGTAGTATCTAAATTAACTGTGCCAGTGATATTGGCCGGTGGATTAAATCCGACTAATGTCTATGAGGCAATAAAGACAGTGAGGCCATATGGGGTGGATGTTGCCAGTGGATTAGAAAAGGAGATGGGGAGAAAGGATGAGGAAAAGGTTCTTGGTTTTGTTAACGCTGTTTTTCGGGCTTCTTTTGACCTTAGGGGTTAAACTGCCCGAGTCGAAGTTGTATCGGCAATGGGGATGGATTACTACTATGGGCGCAGACGTGATGAAATCGAAGAACTACATGATATTTCACGTTGTAGGAGATAGAGTTGTTGGAATTGCGATGAATGCAATGGAAAAGATTGAAAGCGGATTTTTTACTGTTTTGAAGATACTCAATTTATCTCCTGAGGAGCAGAATGCATATGATATTGCCTGGGTAAAGGCCTATACCCACAGGGGGGGGCAGGTTATACCAGAGGCTAAGTGGCAGAACGATAATACTCCGTATTTTATCTGGGAGATAAACGATCCTGGTAAGGTCCCCGCAGGTTATAGTTATTCCTTAGATAATGAACCAGATGATGAATTAGA
>JAMOOT010000339.1 GCA_027065215.1 Candidatus Omnitrophota bacterium
TTCACATAACACCAAACCAAAACTGCTATAAAGAAAGATAAAATCAGCAATCCAATCCTATTTTTTTTCATTTTTTCTCTTCCTACCAATCCTGAATATCATCCTTATCCAATCTATCCAACTCCCCTGAGGACCCATCATCCTATCCACGATAAACCTATACAGCTCATCAGGAGAGACACCTAATGTAAGTCGGCCATCCACTGCCCAAGAGATAGTTCCCAACTCTTCAGAGACAATAATACAGATGGCGTCTGTCTCTTCAGATATCCCAATACCTGCTCGATGTCTGGTTCCCCTAACACTGGAATGGCGATCACTATCGGTTAGAGGGAAAAGGCATCCTGCAGCCATAATGCGATTCCCTTTTATTACCATACCACCGTCATGAAGAGGTGTTCCGGGATAGAAAATCGTCTCAATAATCTCAGGCGAAACCAAGGCATCAACCCTTATTCCTGTATCGGCATATCCCCTAAGTCCAATACTACGTTCAATAGCAATCAATGCCCCAATACGCTTCTCCGCCAAATATGAAACAGCGATAGTTATATCTCTTGCTAATCGTTCTATCTCCCTTCGGTCTATCATTAACTGACCCAACAGAGGATTCTGCCCTAATCTGGCAAGACCTTGTCTTAATTCTGGTTGAAACAACACGATAAATGCCAAGATAGATATTGCAAATACCTTTCCAAGAAGCCAAGTTAAGGTATTCAGTCCAACAGCACTCGAGACCAAGAAAAAGATTGCGAGGACTACAATGCCCCGAATAACATAAAATGCCCTCGTTCCCTCTAAAAATAGCATTACTCGATAAAAGATGTACCAAAGGATGAGTATCTCTACCGCTGCCTTCCACCAAGTTATGCCAGTTATTTCCACAACCATTCTAATATTGCCTTTTGCACGTGCAATCGGTTTTCAGCCTGATCAAAGACAATAGACCTTGCCCCATCCAAGACACTATCGGTAACCTCTTCCCCACGGTGCGCAGGCAGACAATGCATAACCCAAGGGTTCCCTATCTTCTCAAGCAAAGACTCGTTTACTTGAAAGCCCTTAAAATCTCTCAGTTTCACATCACGTTGTTTTTCCTGGCCCATGCTAACCCATACATCGGTATAAACAACATCTACTTTCCCTATCTCTTCAACAGAAGAGATCAAGTGAATTGATGTGCGGGAAAAATTTTTTATAGCAAGTTCTTCTGCCTCAGCAAGGATTATCGGAGAAGGCCGATAATCCTTCGGAGTGAGAACCACCAAAGAAAAACCAAACTGGGCCGAAGCAAACAACAATGAATGCAGAACATTGTTACCATCCCCAATAAATAAAACCCTTATATCTTCCAAAACAGGGAAACGTTCCCAAACCGTAAACACATCAGATAATGCCTGACAAGGATGAAGTAAGTCAGTAAGTGCATTTACTACTGGAACTGAACTGCAATCCGCAAACTCTAAGAGCCTATCATGGGAAAAGGTCCTAATAATCACCCCATGGACATAACGGCTTAATGTGCGAGAGACATCCTTAACTGCCTCACGCTTTCCCAATCCCACCTCATTGGCACCGAGAAAAATCACATCGCCACCCAACTCCTTTATCCCCACCTCAAATGAGACTCGAGTACGAGTCGATGGTTTTTCAAATAACATAGCCAAGATCTTACCTGTAAGAGAACTCAACCTCTCTCCCCTACGACGGGCAGATTTCAACTCCTTGGCCCGATTCAAAATAGACCAAAGAGTAGTGCGAGAAAAGTCCTTAAGGCTGAGAAAATGCCTCATCCAACACCTCTTCTAAGATAGACAACCCTTTTTCCAAATACTTTTCCTCGACATTGATCGCCGGCATTATCCTCAATACCCGCTGATGGGTACAGTTTACCAAAACACCCCGATCCATAGCCCTTTCAACAATCTCTTTGCATGGTAGAGATAACTCCACTCCCCACATAAATCCCATACCTCTAACATCTATAACTCTCTCAGGCCACCTGTCCTTCCAAGAATTTAATCGTTTTCCCAATTCCTCTCCTAACCTCTTCACCCGAGTAATCAATCGATGCTTTTGTATTGCCTTAAAAACAGCAACACCAGCCCGACATACAAGAGGCCCACCTCCAAAGGTAGAGGCATGCATGCCCGGTTTGAAGGCATCTGCCACCTCTTTTTTAGCCACTGTCGCCCCGATTGGCACTCCGCCACCAAGCCCTTTAGCCAATGTAATAATATCAGGGATTATACCGTAGTTTTGAAAACAAAACCACGCGCCTGTTCGTCCCATCCCAGTCTGAACTTCATCTACTATAAGCAACACTCCCTTTTGATCACATAGGGCCCGCAATTTCTTTACATAATCCTTATCTGCAACGTTTATTCCTCCCTCACCCTGAATAAGTTCCAATATCACTGCCGCTGTTTTATCAGAGATAACCTCCTCTACCGCAGAGATATCATTGAACTTCACACGCTTAACACCGGGTAAGAGTGGATCAAATCCCTTCTGATACACATCCTGCCCAGTCAAAGTAAGAGAACCCAATGTCCTTCCATGAAAGGAATTCTCCATTGTGATAATCTCATATCGCCCCTTTTCTTTTCCCCATGCCCGAGCCAACTTCAACGCACCCTCAACCGACTCGGCTCCAGAATTACAGAAAAACACCTTGGCAGGAAACCCCATTCGATAGACAATCTCTTTGGCAAGCCTTGCCTGAGGAATATGATAAAAGTTATTGGACAAGTGAATAAGTTTGCCGACCTGATGTCGAACCGCATTCATTACTTCAGATGGGCAATGTCCTAAAACAGAAACCCCCCATCCAGGGAAGAGGTCAATATACTCCTTATGATGAATATCCCATAATCGAGACCCTTTACCCTTTACAAATACTACCCGAGAACGGGTATAGGTATTCATTATAGAATCATTGTAAATCTGATAGACCTCGTTTTCCCGCATAGTTTACTGTCTCCCTATTATTATAAAATTAACATTACATTTTACCCCGCCCTTTAAAATTATCCAGCATTTAAATGCACTATTTCTTCTTTTCTTCTTCCTTCGGCAAGGATTGAGTGGTATACCTGCACTCAGGATAATTTGAACAACCGTAAAAGACCCTGCCTCTCATCTTGCCCTTCTGCGCCCTGCGAGGAACCAGATCTCCCCCACAAAGAGGACACTTTACTCCCACAGGCAGAGGCTTAGTATTCTTGCACTGGGGATAATTGGAACAACTAAGGAACTTTCCGTTCCTGCCCCACCTTATCACCATTGGAGCACCACACTTTTCACAGACCTGCTCACTCTCCTCCACCACCTTTTCCATATTCTTACTGGCATAAGAAACTCTTTCAACAAAACTGGGATAAAATTGTTCCAAAAGGGCCTTGCCATCTTCCTTCCCTTCCTCTACTCCATCCAATCCATCCTCCATCTTGGCAGTAAACTCATAATCCATAACCTCAGGGAAGAACTGGACCAACAGTTCAACCACCTTCTCACCCAATTCAGTAGGGGCCAATGCACCTTTTTGTCTTGTTACATAGCCCCGCTGGATAATGGTCTGGATGGTCGGGGCATAGGTACTCGGACGGCCAATTCCCCTTTCCTCTAATTCCCTGACCAAAGAAGCATCAGTATAACGGGCAGGTGGCTTGGTAAAGTGCTGACTCTTTTCTATCTCTTTTAAAGTAAGCGCATCTCCCTTATGTAAACTAATCTTCTCGCCTTGTTCCTTTGTCTCATCCTCTTGATACACCTTCAAATATCCAGGAAATACCAACTGACTATTCGATCTACGGAACTCAAACCTACTTCCTCTGTCTTTTACCGAAACAACCTGTTGCTCATATTCCGCTGGCAACATCTGTGAGGCCACAAACCGCTCCCAGATAAGTTTGTAAAGCAAATACTGATCCTTTGCTAATTGACCCTTTACTGATTCAGGAGTGCGATACACTGAAGTTGGCCTTATGGCCTCATGAGCCTCTTGAGCCCCTTTTTTTGATTTATACTTGTTAGGCTTCTCTGGTAAAAAATCTGCACCGATCTTATCCCTTATAAAATCTCTAACTTCAGCCAAGGCCTCCTTAGAGATATTCACAGAATCGGTTCGCATATATGTGATAAGGCCAATATTTTCCGACTGTCCCAATTGTACACCCTCGTATAACTGCTGAGCGATCTGCATCGTCTTGGCTGAAGAGAACTTGAGTTTGTTAAAGGCACTCTGCTGAAGAGAAGATGTAGTAAATGGAGGCGAGGGATTTTTTTTCTTTTTCTTGATCTCAACTGAGGACACCTCCCAACTACCTACTGAAAGGATATCGTTTTCAACCTGACTTGCTTCCTCTTTTGAAGTTATCTCCACCTTTTTGCCATCTATTCGGTGAAGTTTAAACTCATCATAGGTCAGCCCATCTTTATCGGAAAAAACCGCTGATATCTCCCAGTATTCCTTGGGCACAAAACTACGAATCTCTCTCTCTCGTTCAACAATCATCCTCAAGGCAACAGATTGAACCCGACCTGCAGAAAGCCCCTTGGCCACCTTCCGCCAGAGGATAGGAGAAATATAATAACCCACTATCCTGTCCAGTATTCGCCTTGTCTTTTGGGCATGAACCAGATTTTCATCAAATTCCCTTGGATTCTTAAAGGCATTTTTTATTGCCATCGGAGTTATTTCATGGAACTCTACCCGCTTAAATTGCTCTTCCCTTAACCCCTTTTTCTTAAGATACTCTTTCAATAAATATCCAATTGCTTCTCCCTCCCTATCTGGGTCAGTAGCCACAAATATCTCTTGACTCTTTTTGGCCTCTCCTTCGATCTCTTGAATGATCTTTTTCTTTTTGGGCATTACGATGTAATACGGCTCAAATCCCCGCTTTATACTAACTCCTAAACGATTTTCCGGCAGGTCAATAATATGACCCATCGTAGGGAGAATCGTATAATCTCCTTTGAGTATTTGAGATATAGTGCGTGCCTTCGTTGGCGACTCTACCAATACTAAGGACTTAGACTTATTCCCCATCCTGCCACCTCTTAACCTGACGCAAAAGGCGATCTATTACCTTCTCTTTTCCTAAAGCCCATAAAAGTTCAAACAAACCAGGTCCTATTCGCTTTCCACTAACAGCGACTCGCACTGGATGAATAAGTTCCTTAGCCTTTATCCCTAACTCTGAAACTAATCCTCTAAACCTCCTCTCTATCTCTTCAACCTCCCAATGGTCAATCTGTTTCATTACTTCAACCAATCTAAGAAACCATTCGCTCTTATCTTTTGAAAGATACATCTGAACTGCTTCAGGATCAAACTGATAATCATCTACCCAAAAATAATCTGCCCATTCAACAAAATCTATTAGAGTAGAGGCCCTACCCTTAAATATCTTTACCACCTTCAAGACATAATCCTTGTCAACCTGTATGCCCCTTTCCTCTAAAAACGGTAAAATACGCTCATACAACTGCTCTTCTGAACTCGATTTTATGTACTCTGAATTCATCCACCGCAATTTATCCATATTAAACACGGCTCCAGTCTTGTTAATATCGGAGATATCAAATAATGTTACCGCCTCCTCTAAGGAAAATATCTCCCGATTATCACCCGGAGACCATCCTAATAGCATCAAAAAATTCACTATTGCCTCTGGAAGGTAACCCATCTTGCGATACTCAGTTACTGCAGTTGCTCCACTCCGTTTAGACATCCTTCGACCATCCTTGTCCAGTATAAGCGGCAAATGTGCAAACTGGGGGACACTAAAACCTAAGGCCTGATAAATAAGAATCTGCTTAGGGGTGTTAGAGATGTGATCCTCGCCTCGCAATATGTGAGTAATACCCATCAAGGCGTCATCCACAACACAGGCAAAATTATAGGCCGGCAGGCCATCTGACTTTATCAAAACGATATCTCCAAACTGACGAGAATCTATCTTTACTGTCCCCCTAATCAAATCATTAAACTGAACCTCTACTTCAGGTATAGCAAATATTATAGCCTCACCTTTATCTTCTTGTTCTTCCGTATCTGCCTGCCTTCTATCCAAACGAGAGGCAATCCCTTTATTCCGCCTTTCCTTTGCCCGATAGGCCTTTCCTTCAGATAATAATCTTTCCGCAAACTCATAGTAAAGATCCTTTCGATGAGATTGATAATATGGGCCTTCATTCCAATCCAGACCAAGCC
>JAMOOT010000340.1 GCA_027065215.1 Candidatus Omnitrophota bacterium
CTCCATCTCTTCTTCTTCATCCCCTAAATACACCCCCCCCGTCAGGGTGAGATTCATTTTGCCACTTGATATATTTAAAGCAACTGAAAACGGTAGTTTCAACCAAAAACCGTGGGAAAATCTTTCCTCTAAGACACGAAGTACTTTTGACATACCATGTCTATTGGCCACATATGAATTAAGAACCGAGATTTCTCTCTCGAAATTTCTCCTCTTGGCATCTATCTCTTGAAGTGAAACTGCCCCTGGGTCAGGGAAAACATCCTTAGATAATGTAGACGTTAATTTTGCATATTCGCGTTCTAAAGACTTATACTCTTTCAAGGGAAATAAATAAATCAGTCCAAAAAATAGCATTACGGTAAAACACACTACCACCAAAGGCAATGTTGGTATTCTTTCAAAAAACAAAAAAATCTGATTTACTCCCACTTGAGGTATAATCTTCTGCTGTTTTTTGGTTGTCTGATCCGGCTTATTCTCCTTGATCATCACACCTGGGAACCTGCGGGAAGAAAGGCCTAAATAAGCCCCATAAGATAATAGAAATGCACCTGGGGATGTAACTCCCTCCCTTCCTCCGAATAATTGCAATAATTCTTCTGCTGAGATATAAATTACATTTTCCTGGGGAAGATGTTTCAGTGAATATACTGGGATATTGCCAGAAATATTGTGACTGCTTTTTTTATAATATTCCATTATCAACATCAATTCTGAAGAAACACTTATATTATTCGATATTCGCTTAAATAATAGATTTGCCCGTTTATCTGCCAAAACTACTATAGTGTTTCCATCCTCTTCGTAAATTACACAAAATATATTTTCCTTCTCAATATCAGGCCTTGCCTTTCGGAGAATCTCTCTTGCTGCTAAATCTTGGGGCCACAACAGTACCTTAGGGAAAATCGCTGAAGGGATAAAATTAGAGATATAATCCTTCAAAATTCCATAAAATAGAATATCTAACTTTTTCTCTCGATTTAAGACTCTATAAGAGAAATAAAGGTCCTCCAACTTGCAAGGAAGTACTTTTTTAACATTCCAAATAACTGCCGAAGACAATTCCCTATCTGAAATCTTCGGTAGGGTCAAGCGACGAAGGATAACATATTGCTCTGGGACTAACCATATAATTCGAGAGAAACTTCCTCCTGCTTTTTTTGTAATTATTTCAATAAGAGACGGGACAACCTCCTTGGGGTTTTCTTGTTCTTGTAACACCCTTTCCCAAAAAAATTCGATCGAGACATTCCCTTTGGAAGAGTTCAACATTACAAACAAAAACTTACGGGTAGATTCACTGAATTTAACAACTAAAAATCTTTTATTGAACACAAAGACAGAAATTAACTTTCGAAAATCAAACAACTCCATACCCCCCCATATACAAAATGGTATCACGGAATAAAATTCAAATCCATCTCTAAATACGGAGAGGGTGGGATTCGAACCCACGGGCCCCCTTACGGAGGCCAACTGCTTAGCAGGCAGCTGCTTTCAGCCACTCAGCCACCTCTCCATTTTATTTATACTGCGACATCGGCGAAAAAAAACCTGCAAAAGGTCCTGTGCTCTCTCCCTCAACAAACCCGATTCAATCTTTCTTAAACTACTGCTAAATTCTTTACTCAAATCTATCCGCGACCCCAATGCCCCGTACATAGGTTCCTCCACTCCATAGTAAATAGTTCCTATTCGAGCATGCAACACCGCCCCTGTACACATTATACAGGGTTCCACAGTTACATACAAGTGGCAATCCTCTAAATAAGGACTACCCAAAGCCTGACAGGCCTGGGTTACTGCCAATATTTCAGCGTGCGCCGTAGGATCTCTTAGCCTTCTGACCTGATTATGTGCCCGAGCAATTATTATTTTATCTTTAACTATCACCGCCCCTATTGGCACCTCATTTTCTTCAAAGGCCTTCTCAGCCTCCTTGATAGCCTCATTCATAAAGAACTCATCACTTAATATCTTCATATCACCAAAGATATATTGTCACTGCCAACCAAATCTTCTACCTCCTCTAAAAAAATAGGCGAGGGAGAGACAAAAACCTCTTGGTCTGGGTAAATCATCGCATAATTCTTTTTCCCTTTAACCATTAATAAAAGTGGGACCTGCCCTCGATGAACTTGAAGCCTTTCCTTAAGTAATCTAAGATTCTGTCGATCAATCCGAGAAACATCTATCTTCACTTCCTTAACCACCTCAGCCATAGACTGAATATCCCAGATCTGTTCAGCTACGAACTTTACTCCATTATCCCCTGGATCAGCCTTACCAGAAATAATTAAGACATTCCCTTCTTTAATAACCTCCTGACTTCTCCTCAATACCGATGGGAAACAAATCACTTCGATCTCACCAGTAAGGTCCTCTAAAGAGATAAAGGCCATCTTATCAGATTTATCTCTAACCAACTTTATAGTGACGCCCGAAACCACCCCTACAATAATAGAAATTTGAGAATCCTTTATCTGCTCCAGCGATTGGATTGGGTCTGCCTTTAAATGTGTCAAGACATTCTCGTATCGAGTCAACGGATGGCCTGAGAAATAGAAACCAAGTGTTTCCTTCTCATAGCCCAATAGTTCATGTTCACTCCACTCATCTTTGTTTCCCAACACAGGATTCTTCCCTTTGCTTATCTTCTTATCAAACAACGACATCTGTCCAATCAATACATCTTTCTTTTGAGTCATTGCAAGGGACAATACATCTTCCAACGATTCAAACATCGCTCGCCGCGAAAGGCCAAAACAATCCATTGCTCCAGCCTTTATAAGGGACTCTATTACCTTTCTATTCACTTTCTTACCATTGATCCTCAGACAAAAATCCTCCAAATCCTTATATGGCCCATTTTCTTCCCTCTCACGCAATATATCCTCGATTGCTGAACTCCCCACATTCTTTATTCCACCCAATCCAAATCGAATCCTCCCCTCTTCTACAGAAAACCCATATTCACTTTTATTCACATCCGGTGGAAGTATCTCTATCCCCATAGATCGCGCTTCCTTCAAATACTCAACTAATTTATCTGTATTGTTAAACTCTGAAGTCAAAATAGCTGCCATAAATTCCACTGGATAGTTAGCCTTTAAGTAGGCGGTACGATACGAAACGATAGCATAAGCAGTTGAATGGGACTTGTTGAAACCGTATCCTGAGAAAAACTCTATGAGATCGAATATCTTTTCTGCAATCTCTTGTTCAACGCCATTTTTTATACATCCTTCGATAAACGCACTCCTCTGTTCTTCCATTACCTCGGGGATCTTTTTCCCCATTGCCCGACGTAAAAGGTCTGCTTGGGCCAAAGAAAACCCTGCCAAGGAACTGGCAATCTGCATAACCTGCTCTTGATAAAGGATTACGCCATAGGTTTCTTTGAGTATAGGCTCCAATTTGGGATGTAGATAAGTTATCTCGGTAAGGCCCTTTTTCCTCTGGACAAAATCCTCTAACATCCCACTGCCAATCGGACCTGGGCGATAAAGGGCAAGTAAGGCAATTATGTCTTCAAATTTATCTGGTTGCATTCTCACTAAGAGGTCCCTCATGCCTGCAGATTCAAGTTGAAACACTCCCTTTGTACGGCCACTTTTCAACAATTGAAAGGTCTTCTCATCTTCTAATGATATGGCATCTATATCTGGCCTAACTCCGGTCCGAGATTCAACAAAATTTAATGTTTTCTCTATCACCGTCAGGGTCTTCAGGCCCAAGAAATCCATCTTTAACAGGCCTATCTTTTCTAAGGACTTCATCTCATATGCAGTACAAACCTGATCTCGATTCTTATATAGGGGCACATACTCAGTAAGGGGCTTATCAGCAATCACTACACCTGCAGCATGAGTAGAGGCATGACGAGTCAAACCTTCCAAGACCATTGCAATATCAATGAGTTCTTTTACCTCTACTGATTCGGTATAAATCTTCCTTAGATCAGATTCTACTTCCAAGGCCTCTTTAAGCGATAAGGAAGGGGGTATCATCTTTGCAATCCGATCGGCTAAACTATAAGGCAAAGCCAATGCTCGGGCCACATCTCGCACTACCGCCCTTGCCTGCATAGTGCCAAACGTTATTATTTGGGCAACGCTATTTCTCCCATATCGTTCCACAACATAATCGATCACCCTCTGACGGTTTTCATAGCAAAAATCAATATCGATATCTGGCATAGAGACTCTCTCAGGGTTCAAAAAACGCTCGAACAAAAGGCCATACTTTAACGGATCAATGCTGGTTATTCCCAAAAGATAACTAACCATACTCCCAGCAGCAGACCCTCTACCCGGTCCAACAGGGATAGAATTTTCCTTTGCATATCGGACAAAATCCCACACAATAAGGAAATAATTGATGTATCCCATGCGCTCAATTATAGAAAACTCGAATTTTAACCTCTCCAGCACCTTCTCCCTATCCTTAGGATCCGAATACCTGCGTTTTAATCCTTCCATACACAACTTCCACAGATAATCTCGACTTGTCATCCCATTAGGCGGAGAAAATACAGGCATATGATTTTTACCAAATTCCAATAGCACATGACACCTTTCTGCCACCTCACGGGTATTCAACACCGATTCAGGTATATCCCTGAACCTCTCTTTCATCTCTTCAGGCGAAGTAAAATAGAACTTATCCGAATTCATCTTCATTCTTTTTGGATCGTGGACATTAGTCTGTGTCTGGATGCACAAAAGTATTTCATGGGCACGGGCATGTTCAGGCATCATATAGTGGACATCATTAGTAGCAACTAACTTAACCCCATACTTTCGTGCCAGATTTACCAATCCCCTATTAGCCAATCTCTGCTCTGGAATCCCATTTTCCTGAACCTCAAGATAGAAATTATCTCGACCAAATATATCGAGATATTCCTTTAATGAGGCCTCAGCCAAATCTTCCCGCCCTTTTAGGATATAATACGGAATCTCCCCTTTTATACAGGCACTTAACCCAATTAGACCTTCAGAATGTTCTTTCAACAACTCCTTGTCAATTCGAGGATATCGATAGAATCCTTCAAAAACCGCTTTAGTGCTCAATTGGATAAGATTTTTATAGCCAACTTCATCTCGACAAAGTAGGACCAAGTGAAAAGCAACCGGTAGACCATTATCGACCGATTTATCAAACCGAGACTTAGGTGCGAGGTAGACTTCACTCCCGATGATCGGCTTTATCCCGGCCGCAATAGCCTTGGAATAGAAGGAAATCGCCGCAAACATATTACCATGGTCAGTAACAGCCACCGCCGGCATATTATACTCTACCGCCTTTGCGACAATATCTGACAATTTACAGGCGCCATCTAAAAGGCTAAATTCACTATGGAGATGCAAATGGACAAAATCCGAATAGGACATATCGTTAATCTAAAAACAGAAATTTCCACTCTAAACCATGCCGAAGGTGGGAGTCGAACCCACACGGGCGGCGAGGCCCATCGGTTTTTGAGACCGACGCGTCTGCCAATTCCGCCACTTCGGCATAACAACACCGTATTATACCAACTCACACACAGAATTACAACCCACTCAATTCTCCTTATTCTTTACAAACGATCCCAATACCTCCAAAGGCAACGGAAAAACCACTGTGGTAGTATTTTCCGTAGAAATATCCACAAGTGTCTGCAAGTACCTCATCTGCAGAGCAATGGGTTTGTTTTCCAACATCTCTGCAGCTGCTCGAAGTTTCTCTGCTGCTTGCAGTTCTCCCTCTGCTGCAATAATCTTTGCCCGTCTCTCCCTTTCTGCTTCAGCCTGTCTGGCCATTGCCCTCTGCATCTCCTGAGGCAAATCTACGTGCTTTATCTCAACCATTGACACCTTTACTCCCCAAGGATCCGTCTGCTTATCTATTATTCCTTGCAAACGGGAATTTATCTTCTCTCTATCAGAAAGCAACTCGTCAAGTTCCACCTGTCCTACCACACTTCTAAGTGTGGTCTGAGATATCTGCGAAGTGGCATAGTTATAATTCTCAACCTCAGTGACGGCCTTTATCGGATCCATAACGCGATAATAAACCACTGCATTGACCTTAACCGACACATTATCTTTCGTTATGATGTCTTGAGGCGGAACATCCAAGGTAACTGTTCGGAGACTGATCACCCTCATATCCTCCAGTGGACGAAAAATAACGA
>JAMOOT010000341.1 GCA_027065215.1 Candidatus Omnitrophota bacterium
ATAGTTGTTATGAGTAAATTGTTGGTCTTGGCTGGGCAAACCGCTACTGGCAAATCTGATTTAGCATTAGGCCTGGCGGAACGGTATCAAGGTGAGATTATCTCGGCCGATTCTATGCAGATCTATTCTGGCCTCGGATTTATTACTTTCCCCCCTTCAGAGGATGAGAGGAAAAAGATCCCCCATTATTTGATTGAGGTTATATCTCCTAAAGAGGAGTTTAATGTAGCCAATTATCTTGAATTGGCCGTTCCAATTGTAGAGGAGATATGGGAAAGGGGCAGACTTCCGATCGTTGTTGGAGGGACTGGATTATACATAAAAGTCCTTCTTGAAGGGATATTTCAATTGCCGATTGCCAGTGATGAGTCTCTTAGAAAGAAATTATTTGAGGTGTTTAAGGATGGGAGTTTGTATCAGGAGTTGTCTCAAGTAGATCCTGAGTCTGCCAATAAGATCCATCCTAAGGATGCCCGACGGATAATAAGGGCAATGGAGGTCTATTTTTTGACTGGGAAGCCGTTATCTTATTGGAAAAAACAGAGAAGGGGTGGGATAGGACAGCGGGCTGAGAAACTCTGCTTTGTGGTATTGTTCTGTGAGAGGGAGGAGTTAAAGAAGAGGATATGGAATAGGCTTATGAGGTTAGGGGAGAAAGAAGTTGAGAAGGCCTATGGCTTATGGCAAAAAGGGATGAGCCGCACTGCTGCGAAGGTCTTGGGTTTAAAAGAATTAGTGGCGGTTGCGCAGGGGAAGATTTCTCTTGGGGATGCAAAAAAAGAGATAGCCAAAGCGACCTATCAGTATGCAAGGAGGCAAATGATATGGTTTCGCAAACATGCCCGCGAGATATCTCAATGGCCAAATGCCAGTGTTGTTTGGTTGGATTGTCGCGATCGCGAAGGGTTTTTAAACAACTTCGTGTTATAATGAGTTTGGATTAGTTGTTTACTGTGATCTTATAGAGAGGAGGAGTTATATATGAATATAGCGGTTGTAGGATTGGAAAATTTCCCTAAGAATAAAGTTAAGATTCCTGACGAAAGATTAAAGGTCCTCCAGAAGATGTTTAAGTCCAAAGAAATCGTCCCTGCTGCAGTCTTCTTCCTTGGAATGGATAGGATAAAAGATTGTGAAGGGATTATATGTTCTGAATCTGAAAAATTGAATCTGGTAGTGGAAGATATGGACTTTATAGATAAGAAACTCTCTTCAGTTGAAGATTTCAAAGATAGGACGTTGTTTGAAAAGGCAATGGATTATCTTGAAAGGGAGGAGTTTTTGTATAATGGGATAGAAGACGGTGTCCTGTCTGAAGAGGAATTGTCCCGATTGCGAGAGTATCCCCTTATAACTGTGCGTCCGTTTATTGTTTTACCAGATACTGCGCAATTATCTGATCTGCCACAGATGTGGTGGCATAGGTTTGGAAGGGCGATCTTTTTTACCGCTGGACAAAAGGATTCACATGCATGGCTCTTTCGTATTGGTCAGACTGCGCTTGATTGTGCTGGAATTATCCATACTGAGATTGCTCGGGGGTTTGTGCGGGCTGAGGTGGTCAACTACGATGTGTTAGTAGAATGTGGTTCCCTTTCTGCTGTGCGCCAGATGGGAAAGTTGCGATTAGAGGGAAAGGATTATCTTATGCAGGAGGGGGATTGGGTGCTGTTTCGCACAACCGGTTGATTATGTTGATAAGAAATAGAAAAGGTATTGCAGTAATCACAGTTATATCTATAGTAGGAGTGGCACTCCTTATGGCGGTTGCTTATTTAATCGGTTCGAGGTTTGAATCACGTGTAGCCTATCTATTCCTTTCCCGTGTAAAGGCAAGGTATGTGGCTGAATCTATGGCACAGGTGGCAGTAGCAATGATTAAAAATGATGAGAACAGAGGGATAGATGGGGTAGATGATGAGTTTGTGAAGTTTTTCTCTGGTTCAGATGTGGATGTAGATGGGGATGGCCAGGTTGATTCTCGTTGGGTATATCTTAGTGATGATATGCGAGCAGCGGTGAAGGTTGTAGATGAGTCGGGGAAAGCCAATTTGAACTGTCCTTTTTGCCATAACCAGAGGGTCTTTGAGGCATTAGTCAATCGTGGCGAGTTGTCAAAGAACTATCTTAAGGCCTGGGATTATGTACTGGATTACCTGAAAGGCCCGGATGGTAAGTGGGGCAAGGCGGGAATGGATGACGATGGTGATAATTATTACTTAGAAAAAAATGGCAAAGATGATGATGGAGATGGTGAGGTAGATGAGATTGGGGAAGGGGTTGACGATCCGGGAGAATTTTTGTTTGGAGATGATAGAAAACTGGATACAGTAGAGGATCTACGCAGGGTATTTGATTGGGAAATAACTCCTAAGGAGATGGTGGTACTCCATCGATATTTTACCACCTACTCCCATTCACCAGATCTGGATGGATTAGGAGAGCCAAAGGTAAACTTGAATTTCCTTTCACCAGAAGAATTAGTGAATGAATTGTTAGTTGCGGGAGTTTCAAATCCCTGGGCCAAGGCAGTAAATATTCGGGATTTTTGTGATAAAGACCTTGCCCGTTCAGAGTTATATGGCCAGAGTTATGCCTATCGGCCGTATGTTTGGGAAGGGGCTCCAGATTGGTATTCGAAAGGGACGGTTTTGGTAAACTCTACTCCTTCGGATGAGTGGGAGAGGTGGGAGTGGTCAGGTTTAGCACCGGGAAATTATTACTGTTATTTTTATGGAGAGAAGGATGGAGATTATGTGGGAGATGTAATGGCCAATGGGGTTCAGGGGCAGGATATATCATCTGGAGAGGGCTTGGCAGGCAAGGCAGTCTATATTGGGAACGATGGGAAATTGGAGGTGAAGATTAGGTTCCGTCCTAATAGCGGAAAGAACAAGGCTGTGTTTTCTCGGGTGGAATTAGTCCCTGTTAATTCTTCGGTGGGTGGCAATAAGGTTATAAGCGGAATAGAGGCTGTGAGGATTACAGAGGTCTATGCCCATCCCAAGTTATCCTTATCGGTCTCTTCTGCTTCTTTGGTCCATTCTGGGTCTTGGGCTGGAGGTGAAAATCTGTTTTATAATTCTGATGCAGGCTCAGGGAGAAAAGGAAGGGGAACTTGGGAATTTGGTGGTATTCCCAATGGCGTCTATTATGTGCAAGTCTGGGGGAGGAACGATAAAGATGTGGTAGGGGATGTTGACTTAGGTTGGGCTAAGGAAGAACATATGAGGAGTGGGCAGTGGTTATCTTCTCCAGTGCGGGTGTATGATGGGACATTGCGAATAAGTATAGAAAATAACGAATCTGAGGGAACGACCTGTTATTTTAGGTCTATTGTCTTATCTCAAGAGCCGGATGCAGAGTTTGTCGAGATTTGTAATATTTCGGATAAAGAGATAAATATTGGAGGTTGGTCTCTGTCAGTGGATGGCAAGGAGGTGTTTCCTGCCTTTGTCCCAATGGGTGTAAAATTGGGGCCCAAGGAGTGTAAGGTCCTATCAGTGGATGGGTTTGATACAACGTCAGGGGTGGCGGGAAACGGCTTATCTATCTCCTCATTATATCCTGATCTATTGCGCTCCCAAATCGTATCCTTAGATTTTCCTGTTACTATGCAACCGGGTATGGATGTCTTACCTGACAGTGATGTCTTGGAGTTAAAGGATGAGAATGGTGCAGTGGTAGATGGAGTAGATTTAGCGCCATGTGATTCCTTTGCATCGATATACCGCTCGCCTTTAGATAACACAGACTCTAATCATAATGGAAACTTTGATGGGTGGAGTTCTCCTAAGGAAGGCGATCCACTTGCCACTCCGGGGATCTGTGATATGGAGGGGATAAAGTTTGCTAATGGCCCAATCGATTCTATGGCTGATTTATTCGAAGTTTCCGATGGAGAAGGCGGAAAACTTTCTCCAGAGGACGTGGCGAGGGTCTGGGCAAGGATGGACCCTTGGGGGCCTGTCTTCCTTCCAATAAAGTATCGAGTCTCTGGATGGCAGGTCGTAGGTACTGGCCTGATGTCAGGTGGGGAGGGTGATGTCTTAGAACTTCATTTTCCACCTGATGAGATAGAAGATGGATATTATCGGTTGATATTGTGGCTTAATCCCCGTTGTGAAGTGGGAGTGAGTATCTATTCTGAGGGGCAATGGCCTCCTATGTCTTCTTCTTTGTGGGCTGACGATTCGGGATTTATTGATTTAAACTGGGTAAAGATAGAAGGGGGATTGAAATTGAGGATACAATCTCGAAGCCATCCGGTTTATTTGTACGGGGTTTCCTTTAGTCCGAATTATTCAATCTCTGGTAGGATAAACGTAAATACGGCTACAGATTTGAGTATGCTTTCCGCTGGTTTGAGTCTTCCTGTTGCTCAACGCATTGTCCATACAAGGCCTTTTTCTGACTTCTTAGGGGTTGGTAATCTTGTTAATCTTATCCCGGAAGATGAATTGCGCCTCTCGGACAGGTTTCTTAGTGTGAATTCCGATAGTTATTCTATTGCGGTTATTGGACAGGTCCTAAAAAGGGGAAAGGTAAAAGGGGAGAGTAGGATATGGGTAGGATTGGATCGAAAATAATAGCGGTATTATTGGCCTTTGTAATCTTCTCCGGTTTTGCCTATGGTGCTTGGAAGGAGATAAAGGATTCCAATGTAGCAGGTCAATTTTATCCGGCAGAGGCATCTAAATTAAAAGAGACGATCCTTGCTTACTTGCGTCAATCTACACTTCCTGAGGACATAAACCCAAAGGATGTTATTGTTGCCTTTTCTCCCCATGCAGGGTATATCTTCTCCGGACCAGTGGCTGGGTATACATATAAACTGTTAAGAGGAGGCAATTGGGATACTATTATCATCCTGGGGCCTTCTCATTTTTATCCGTTTAATGGGATTCGTGCATTTGATTATCGTGGGTATAAGACGCCCTTGGGGATTGTGGAAGTGGATAAGGCATTGACTGAGAAGATAGTCTCTTCTCTTAAGACAGTGTCGTATCAATCAGAGTTTTTTGAGAAAGAGCACTCATTAGAGGTGCAGTTGCCATTCCTCCAAGTAGTCAAACCTAAGAGCAAGGTGGTCCTTCTTTTGTTTGGTTCAATGGACCTTGAGGAGGTTAAGTCAGAGGCCCACCGCCTTTATAAGGTTTTGGAGGAGGAATCTAAGGATGGAAAACGGATCTTGGTCTTAGTAAGCAGTGATATGTCGCATTATTATCCGTACAGACAGGCGGTTTTGAAGGATTTAGCGACTATCGATTGTTTGAGGAAATTGTCTTTGACTCGGTTTTTTGAAGGTGCGTCTGTCCGCAGATATGAGATGTGCGGATGGATCCCTGCTGCCTTTGCCATTACCTTATCTAATGAGTATGGCAATGTTGAATTTAGATTGTTGAAATATGCAAATTCAGGTGATACCTATGGGAATAAAAGTAGGGTTGTGGGATATATGTCTGCGGTTATAATAAAAAAGAGAGATAAGGAGGTGCGTATGTTTACTAAGGAGCAAAGGGCAAAGTTATTAAAACTGGCTCGAAGGAGTATTGAACACTATCTAAGGACCGGGCGAAGACTCGATGATTTAGGTATAGACGATCCTGCTTTGTATAAGGAGAAAGGTGCCTTTGTTACACTGAAGAAGAATGGGATGTTGCGGGGGTGTATTGGGCATATCATCGCCGATATGCCATTGTGCGAAGTAGTGGCTGAGATGGCAATCCAGGCAGCAGTAGGGGATCCTCGCTTTCCTGCGGTAACTATGGATGAGTTGCCAGAGATAGAGATTGAGATATCGGTATTGAGCCCTCTTAAGAAGGTGGAAGATATCAACGACATAAAGATTGGCAAACACGGATTATTGCTGAGAAAGGGGTTTTACTCTGGTCTGCTTCTACCTCAGGTGCCAGTAGAATATGGCTGGGATAGGATGACCTTTTTACGGCAGTTGGCAGTGAAGGCAGGCCTCCCGCCAGATGAATGGCAAGGAGGAGAACTATATTCCTTTACTGCTGAAGTCTTTTCTGAATCAGAGGTGTTTGGTGAGAATGAGAAGGCCGATTAGTATTAGTATTAGTTTTTCTATCCTGTTTGTTTTTGTCTCTTTTGGGGTATCTCTTGCTCAAAATGCGGATTTAGAAGTGGCGCGCAAGGCCTACGAAGATGGGTTTTAC
>JAMOOT010000342.1 GCA_027065215.1 Candidatus Omnitrophota bacterium
ACCGTTAGGCGATCGAGTCTTGATAGAGGTACTTGAGGCTGAGGAGAAGACGAAGGGAGGTATCGTTCTGCCAGATACTGCCAAGGAAAGGCCTCAGCAGGGTAAGGTTGTGGCAGTTGGCAAAGGGAAGTTGCTTGAAAATGGCGAAGTAAAGCCATTGGAGGTAAAGAAGGGAGATATTGTTGTTTTTAGTAAGTATGCCGGCACTGAGGTACGCACCAAAGATGGAGATGAATACCTGATTTTGCGTGAAGACGATATCTTGGCAATCGTTGAGGACTGATTCAACCATAAGGAGGTGAGATTATGGCGAAAGAATTGAAATTTAACGAGGATGCTCGTAGGGCTATACTTTCTGGTGTAGAGAAATTAGCCGCTGCGGTAAAGGTTACTTTAGGTCCTAAGGGACGAAATGTGGTTATCGATAAGAAGTTTGGTTCTCCTACTGTGACTAAAGATGGTGTTACTGTTGCCAAGGAAATTGAATTAGAGGATATGTTTGAAAACCTTGGTGCGCAGATGGTGAAGGAGGTAGCGGAAAAGACCTCTGATGTTGCTGGTGATGGTACAACCACTGCTACAGTCTTGGCTGAGGCAATATATCGTGAAGGACTGAAAAATGTTACCGCTGGTGCCAATCCGATGGAGATAAAGAAGGGAATTGATTTGGCGGTTGAAAAGATTGTGGAAGAAATAAAAAGAATTGCCAAGCCAGTTAAGGACAAGACCGAAGTGGCTCAAGTTGCTACCATTGCTGCTAATAACGATAAGACAGTTGGTAGTCTTATTGCTGATGCTATGGAAAAGGTTGGTAAAGATGGTGTTATCACTGTTGAAGAGGCAAAGTCTATGGCGACTACATTGGAAGTGGTGGAAGGTATGCAATTTGATCAAGGATATCTTTCCCCTTACTTTATCACTGACTCAGATAGGATGGAGTGTGTGTTGGAAGACCCATATATCCTGATTCATGAAAAGAAGATATCTTCCCTTAAGGATCTCTTGCCTCTTCTTGAAAAAGTGGCTCGGTCTGGTAGGCCACTTTTGATAGTTGCCGAGGATGTTGAAGGTGAGGCATTGGCAACTTTGGTTGTTAACAAATTGAGAGGGACCTTCCAGTGCTGTGCAGTTAAGGCTCCAGGATATGGCGATAGGCGTAAAGCAATGCTTCAGGATATTGCAATACTTACTGGCGGTAAGGCAATTACTGAAGACCTTGGCATAAAGTTAGAGAGCGTTGAACTCTCTGATCTTGGACGGGCAAAGAGAGTAAGGATAACAAAGGATGATACCACCATTGTGGAAGGTGCTGGTAAAACTGCAGATATAAAGGCCAGAATAAATCAGATTAAAAAGCAGATAGAGGAAACAGATTCTGATTATGATAGGGAAAAGTTGCAGGAAAGATTGGCTAAATTGGCTGGTGGTGTTGCGGTTATCAATGTCGGTGCGGCAACTGAAACTGAGATGAAGGAAAAGAAGGCAAGGGTAGAAGATGCGCTTCACGCAACCCGTGCTGCAGTAGAAGAAGGTATTGTCCCTGGTGGTGGTGTAGCGCTAATAAGGTGCCAGAAGGTCCTGGATGAAATAGAAGTTGATGGTGATGTGAAGACTGGTGTGGACATAGTTAGACGGGCAATAGAATCCCCGCTTCGGCAATTAGTTGCTAATGCCGGTTTGGAACCTTCCGTTATCGTTCAGAAGGTAAAGGAAGCCAAGAAGGTAGGCGAAGGGTTCAATGTTGCTACTGAAGAATTTGTGAATATGGTCGATGCAGGGATTATTGACCCAGCCAAGGTTACTCGTTCAGCCTTGCAGAACGCTGCCAGTATTGCCTCATTGATGCTGACTACTGAGGCATTGGTTGTAGAGAAGCCAGAGAAAGAAAAGAATGCCCCTGCAATGCCTGGTGGTGGATACGGCGATATGTATTGATAGCCGAGTGGCAGGAAAATACCTGTTTAGCGAGGGTGGGATCCTCACCCTCGCTTTTTTATTATTTTTAGGTAGATCAATACATACTTTGTAGTGAGGGAGTAATTAGGTAGAGTAGATATCTGCTACCTATGCTTAATAAGTCTGTATTTCAATTCCCCCAGCCTTGACTTTTTGTTTATGTTTTTGATGGTGTTCTTCTCTGGAAAGTTCTTTCTGTATGTTGGCTGTCGTTGAACAAGCCATGCCATGGGTTGTTATTACTATGGATGCGTCTTTGACCTTTTGTTTTAATCTGCTTATGTATATTGGTAGGTTTGTATACCTTCTGATAGGCCCTATGTAGTGGGTTATATATTCGGGGATTCGATTTATTCCACCGCATCCTCCGTCTACTATGAGAACTGGATGGACTTTTTCCGGAAAAGAGATGGGTAGGTGAGGATTGTGAAATAATGTAGAGGCATAGGCGAGTTTGAATATTAGAGCATTTGGGAATATAAAGTTTGATATATCCATTCTCTTATCCATTCTTTCTTGTATTGTCCCCCAAGATAATTTATCCGGTGCTCCTTTGGCTATCTCTTCAGCGAGGACCAGTGCCAAAAGGTTGTTCTGAAGGCCATATCCAGTACTTTTTGTCCCTATGAATTGGGGTAATATATTGGGCCAGCCCTTTCCCCCGAACTTTTCTCCCGAAATACTGTGATGACGAGTAAATATGATTTGATATGACGGATCATTTATTATTTTTTTGAACATATTGGCATCCTTTGTTGCAAATAGTTGGAACGTAATTGTAATAGGGCCAATCCTTTTTTGGTATCTATGAAGTGCGACTTTTTTATATTTATGACGGACAAGAAGTCCTTCGAGTTCTTTGCGGTATGGAATAGCATCTCGGTAGAAAACAACGGCACAGTTGAGATGATTGGTCTTTGGATAGATAGGGGACTCAAGGAAGTGAAGGATCTTTTTAATTGCATCGATATATTTAGAGGAATGGAGATCAAGATATGGATAAATCTCTGTATCACAGAGTGCAATGGTAAGGAGCCTTTTGCTAATGATAGGTAAATTCGGTTGATTAAGTGTTTGTTTTATCTTCTCAATTATCCATTCCTTGGGGAGGATGTTGGACTGAATGATCTGGCATATACCTCTTATATTATATAAGAGGTATATTTTATCTTGAGTGGGGGAAGATATCTTTTTGCACAATATTTTAAAGCAAAATTTTGCCAGTTTAGCGGGGTTGTTTGATAATTGATAGAGGAACTTATCCAGGTGATATTCACGTGAGACCATGGTATTGACAAAATCGTTGGAATTTTTAAATGGGTTATTTTGGGCAATGAATTTAAAGAAGTTATGATTATATTTGGTTTTAATTCGTTTTATAAGTTCTTTGCGAATTGCGTTGTAGACGCAGGTATATGTTTCAAATCGGTATACTTGAGAGAAAGCGGTATATATAGCAGTATCTGGAAGAGATCTAAGATATTGTGAAATCTTTTTTGGCCAGTCTTTGTAATTGTCATGCATGTTATTACTGGCATCTATGATTCCCATTCCGAGGTCACATAAGTATGGAGAAGGAATACCTTGGGGAATGATCTTTTGTTCAAATATACCACCAGCCTTGGCAATCCATTCGGGGCTAAACCATCTTGGCTCACATAAGATGAATAGGCATATTGATTTTAACGAGTGTGTGAACTGATCTGCTGAATTTAATACAGAAGAGAGATATTGGAATAAACTTTCTTGTAATTTTTTGGATTTCATTGCAGTGTATAAAAGAGAGATAACATCATCTGCATTATTGGATGGTAGTCCTAATGCTTTAGTCTTTAATAGTAGATTCAATTTATTTAGGTCCTCTTCTGTCGTTTCTTTTCGTAGTGCCCTATAAGATATATCTACAATAGTTTGTGCAATTTGTTTTTCTATTGCATCCTTGATCTCTTGGGGCAATTGATTAGATAAGACTTTATTAATCAGTTTCTTTTGTTCAGAAAGGGGTAGGGAGAAAAAGTCAATCTTTGGTTGAACACCGCTCGGGACAGGTTGGGCATTGGTTAACGAAGGGATGGGAATAAACGCTGAGAAAAGAGGTATCAGGCTTAATTGTTTTAAAAAGTTACGACGGGTAATACGTCTTTGGGGGATGTTTGCCTTTGTTTTTTTAGGTGTTACGAGAGATTCCGGAGCTATAACTACCCTTGTATTTGTTAATCTGGGCAGAATCTTTTTTCTTTCTTCAAGGGAGAGGTGATTATCCCACGCATCTACTGCAGTTGCTATAATCCCCTTATCTATCGGGAGATTGTATTTTATAGCAATATCAGTGAGGAGTATTAATTTTTGAGGGATAGAAAATGCGTTTATATCTTGAGGAGCAGGAAGACCGTTTTGTTTCATTGCTTTTTCTATCTTCTGAAGTGCAATCTGAAGACTTAGTCGGGATTTGATAGAGATGCGAGAAGAAAGAAGATAGTAAAGTATGCCTTCTTGAGGGAAGGCAGATAAATATTCTATAGAGTTGTTGCGAGTCTTTTTGGGTATAATCACATTCCTTATACGATATAAGTGAGTAGTTATTTTTTTGAGGGAAATTAAGGGAATTTGTTTGAGTTTGCTAAAGTTTATCAGGATACCACCCATTGGCTGTTCCTCTATGTACTCCAGATATTTTAAGAGTATTGGGCTATAGGGGTGGTATTCTGTTTTGATTGAAAATGAAGGAATGGATTCATTATAAAAATTTCCTAAGATTATGGCAGCAATCAATATCTTGAGTTTTTTAAAATTATGCCCTTGATTAACGTTGTGTTCCAATCTCTCTTTAAGGATTTGTTTTTCTGAAGAGGATAAGAAATCGTCTTCAACCAGTACTCGTAAGAAGATATCCTTTATTATTGCCTTGTTTTTATCTTTATATATCCATACGGTAGTAGGTTGGATCTGAATTCGCAATTTAGTGTCGTTTGTGATTTCTAATTCCTCTTGTATTATCTTTTGGGCTGACTCTTTAAGTTTAATATCAAATTCAAGGAGTGCTTGAGATAGATCTGTGCCTCTTAGTTCAGGGGAGAGTACAAATCTTTGGGGTGAGTTGTATTGCAAGTTGACCCATAGATTTGTGGTGGATTTGCTCCCTAATATGAAGGCCTCTTGTAGAATTTTTTGTTCCTTGGGATGTAGAGGTTGAGCAGATACGATGTAAGGATAATCTCGGAATTGGATGCCGATTAGGAATGTTGACTCTGTTTTTGCATTAAGATCTGCATAGAATAATGTGCCAAGCAGACAGATTAATGGCAGTATTTTTATGTATATTTTAAAAAGATTTTTGCTCTTCATAGTATATGAAATATATTTCAAATAAATTGCCTTGTAAAGACGCAGATGAAATTTTAGATTCCAAATAGATGTCTCTTCCTATTCTCATATGTGATTTTGTAAACTATTTTTATAAAAGCTACTTTGATGTTAAAATAATTAAATTATAGTTTTCGGGGAGGTAGGAGTGGATTTAAGAGAAAAGATAGCAAATAAATCGGCTATTATAACAGTAATGGGGCTTGGGTATGTTGGCCTGCCCCTGGCAGTAGAATTTGCAAAGGCCGGTTTTACTGTTCACGGATATGATGTTGACAAGTCAAAAGTAGAGTCCCTTATTCAGGGGAAAAGTTATATACTGGATGTATCAAATGAGGATATCCAGTCTGTAAAGGCCAGACTGCTACCTACTATAAGTCCGGATTGTATAAAAGGTTCTGATGTAGTTATTATATGTGTACCAACCCCTCTCAGGAAGACACGTGATCCGGATCTTACCTTTATAATTTCAGCGGTGCAAACTTTACTCCCAAGGATATCTGCTCACACATTGGTTGTATTAGAAAGCACAACTTATCCGGGGACTACTGAGGAGATTTTGGCTAAGGAATTGGAATTGCGTGGGTTCAAGGTGGGAAAAGATATATTTGTTGCGTTTTCTCCTGAACGGGTAGATCCTGCTAATCCTCGATATAGGACCTCGGATATTCCCAAAGTCGTGGGAGGAATAACTCAGATCTGCACTGAGATAGCCTCTGAATTGTATCGGCATGTCGTCCCTAATGTGCACCTGGTATCTTCAGCTCGAACGGCAGAGATGGTAAAACTTCTTGAAAATACATTTCGAAGTGTAAATATTGGCTTGGTAAATGAGATGGCT
>JAMOOT010000343.1 GCA_027065215.1 Candidatus Omnitrophota bacterium
GGATTCGGTTGAGGGATTATATGGGATAGATTTGGTTATGCCGGGATTGGGAACGATTGAAAAGGGTAGAATATATCCTGATCCTCATCAATCCTATTATCATCTTTATGGAGGGACGTATAAGAGGCGGATTCCTGAAAGATTAGAGTATGTGGGATCTGCTGACGATCTTAGACCTGTCTTCAAGCCTTCCAGTTCGTTTATTTATGATATTATTCCTATAGTTTTTCGCGATTATTTCCAGTCCAGTTCAGATTATTTTTCGTTTTCGCCTGCTGGGCGGATTGAGAAGATTACAAAAGTAGTCCCTGATCTCATATTCAACTATAGGGGCGAAGGTATGTTTCGGTGGGATAGTTCTTCTGGTAAATATCGTGCGGCAAATAAAGTTATGCGCGTGGTTGGCTTTTTAGGACGGCCATTTGAGTTGTTAGGCAACGATACAGTTAATGGGGTTATCCAATCACTTGCAGATGGAAGTTTAAACAGTAGGTTTGAGTCTGTCTCTTTATCAATAGCACATAATAAACCATGGTTTCTGTCTTTGCTTCAATCAATTGATACCATAGCTACTATAACGATCGTCTATGACCTTATATTTACAATCCCAATGAAGTTGTTAGGGAAAGAAACTGTGGGATTTATCTCTTGGAGGTTGGCTAACGGGTTAATGAAGACCCCTCTATTGCCTTACCGTCTTGCGGGAGAGGGAGTCGGTAGGGCACTGGTGCGCGCTGGAGCGAAAGAGGTGGGAGAGATTGTATTAAGGCATCCTGTTATAACAGGTGGAGTAATCCACAGTGCTATATCTGTTCCTTTAGGGATGGAGTTTGATGGCCTCTCTTATAAAGAGGCGCTAAAGGCAGGGGAGGTCTCCAATAATTGCATCTTGGCCCACAGGTTGTTCTTTGCTCCATATCGAGCGATATTCCCTGATAAGGAAGTAAATTCTCGCGAGTTGTCTCAATTATTCGGATATCTTAATCGGGACTCCAATGGATTTTTAGCCTCTGCTATGTGGGGATACACAGAGGGGATATTGACCACTTACTCTATGGCCCCTGTTTTTGCGTTTCTCCGTTCCCCAATACGGACTGCGACAGATTTTGTGTATTCTATGAAGGAAATATTTAGTCCGGTCAACTATACCAATCCGGCTGAACGGGCAGAGATTGGTTTTATTGTTGGTTCCCTTTTAGGGGCCTGGCGTGGGTATAGAGGAGCAGGAAGTGACTTGATTTCATTTTCTCGGATTGGATCTACAGGCACTGCTATGCGGTTCTTAGGGAAGGTTGGCAATATCTATAAATCATCGGGTGGGGTGTTGTTGGCAAGTACGGGGCTGAACTTGGGATTGACTGCCTTAAGGGCAGGTATCAATACCGCATCTCCTGATACCTTTATGCGTGCTCTATCAGCGATGGCGTATGAAAGTAATAGTTTGGTTAGTTCGGCTTTTGGTGTAAATGCTATGTTTGCTGGGGTTACCTCCCTTTTCGGGCTAATGAGACGAGGATTTTTGTCAAGTCCTTTATATCGAATTATGGTTGAAGATACCAAGACTGCTATCAAATTAGGCCATGGGGGGATGATTGCTGGTCTTGGGTTGTATGGATTGAGTTCTTATTCCGGGTGGAATAGTGGTACTGCCAGACATATGGCAAACGCAGGTTTGATTATAGCAGGCTTAAGCGGATTGTTTGCACTTGGAGTTAGAAGAGTAAGGATGGCAAGGATCTCTAACTTAGGAAAAAGTCCTGGAGTAGAATTCAAAAATTGGGCCATACAAGCCGCTTATCTGGTTCCATCTGCTCAGTCTTTGTTCTATGGGGTTAGGAATGTATTGAGTAATAAAGGGCCGGAGATAACTGGAAAAGAGAGTTGGGCAGAGAGAAGTGAATGGCCATTGTTGGCTGTTACTGGGGTCTTATCAGCAGGGGTATTGGTTGGCTATGACAAGATCTCACGTAGGTTTGAGCAGAAACCTTCGATGGGGGCATTTAAGGCGGGGATTGATTCATTGAAGGCAGATATTAAGGGTGCTCGATTGGAGTTTTTGCAAGACGTTGAGACTTTACGACAAGTGCCTTCGATTAGAAAACTGATTAATAATGTTAATTGGTTGGGGGTTAAACGGACTTTTGGCTCTTTGGCCTCCACGTCAGGAGTACAGGACATTGGTATCTCAACTTTGCCTTTTGCAGTTGGAGTCTGGGCGGGTATGAGGGGGAAGGAGGATTGGGCCAAACTCTTCTATGGGATAGGCGGTGCGATTTTATTGGGAGGGGTATCTCGATTGGGATTGGGGTATCTTGCATCACGCGGCAAGATTAACTCTATTCAGGCTGCTAAAGTCCTTTCTTATACGGTTCGACCAGTGGTTGATTGGACTATAAAATCGGGTGCATATACCCTGTTTGGAGTTATGCCAGCCTTGCATGGGGCAGTGGTGCTAACGAGTTATCTCTTCAAAGAATATGCCCTGCCTTATGCAGTCAGCAGGCCTGAGAGGATATTGTTATCTTCCTTATCAGCCTTTTCGGATACTAAGACTATATCTGAGTTAAAAGAGGTGTTTTCTCGGCCGGGTGTAGAGAAGGTCTTTGACTTCTTTAAGTATTCGTTCAAAAGGGCAGTCTTTGGATATAATCCTTCGGGGTATGGCGTAAAAGATATTGCTCCCTCTTCTTATGCCTTTGCCTTGATCTTAGGGCCACTTATGAGGCCTTCTCAGGCGATGTTTTCAAACGTAAAGACGGGAGATTTTGGCCGATTCTATCGTTCAGCCGGAGAGGCCTGGGAGTTGATCGGTTCTCTGGGATTGGAACCGTTATTGAAGGCCCGAAGAACTGGTTCTTTGCTCTTTAATCTCCAGTCAATGGTAATAAAAGGTACTATGGAGGAGGTTGTTGCGGAACAGATTATCTCGATGGTAACGATGCCTTGGTTTACTGCTTTGAAGGTAGCCGGTGTGCCGGCTGTAGGGTTCTTGCAAGAGATATTTCAGGAAATAGCCACTCCTGAAGGGGTTGGTCTGAATGGGAACGGATGGGTAACAGTGGTAAATATGCTTATGAATGGAGAGAGCAAGTCAGTAAAATTACCAGTTGTCCTGCCATATAACAGTTATACTGCTGATAGAGAGAGGAGTATTACTGTAAATGGTTATGAGTCGTTAATAAACCTGCCTATTGGCACGATTATAAAAGTAGATACTGAATTTGGTCGATGGGATATTGAGGTTGACTCTAATTTTCGTTACGGAGTAAAGTTGGCAATGTTGTTTGATGGATGGAAAGGGAAGGTCAATGAGGAACAGATTTCGAACATTTTGGCAGGCCAGAGTGGAGAAAATACTGGAATTGATGGCCTCCAAAAAGATCTGGCAGGGCTGTTATATTTTGATGGGCTTAACAAAAGAGAAGATGGGCTAAGAGATGGTTTTTATAATGAATTGTTCTCTGATTCCAAACATTCCATACCTATCGCAGGGAGGTCGATACCAAAGATTGAATTGATTAGGTATCTTGCTCTATATTCAGTCTTGACGGGTATTGATGCCCCTGCATCTTCCCAGACAGAGTTTGCTAAACAATATGAGGAGTTAGTGTTATCTCTAAAACCCGAATTAAGTTATTCTTCATTAGTTAATATCAATTACAGGTTGACAAAATATCGAGAAAGTATTCTTTTAAATTCCCCTGTTTTGAGAAAAGAAATCCCTTGTTCTGTGTTAGACCGATGGCAGGGCAAATTAGAAAATGAACTGGATCGGGTTTCTAATATGGATTTGGGTGACTATGCCATAGCGTATATCCGAACAGGTAAGGCCTATCGTTATCTTGCGCCATCACAATTGCGCCGAATTAGGAAACTTGCACTGCGATTGTCTGATTCTAACGAGGAATTTTGGAATGTAGTTAGAGATGAACATATATCGGCACTGGCGACATTAAAGAGTCTACTACCAGTTGAAGTCATAAAGTCGGAGATGATACAGAATGCATTTAATCTTCGTAATCGTTATCCTCATCTTATTCCAGAGGATGTTGTGTTTGCTGATGATATGAAGATAGGGGCTGTAATATGGAGGGAAAAGGGAGAGGAATTGGTAATGGAAGGGGTCTCCTTTATTGATGGATTGACAGAGAATCCTGTTTTGGCAGTTAGTAATAGCCCCACCGGCGTGTTCTTATGTAGCCGAAAAGGGGAGAGTTCAGTTGCCTTGCCTGAGATTCCGCGGGTGTTGCGGGCGATTTGGGGGATAAACCATTCTATATTCGTGCAGGAGGACGGTTCTTTTCCTGAGGGTAGTGTAGAATTGGATTTCAAATCTGGGTTCTATCGAATTAGGGTGGCAAGAGACCTCTTTTCTAAGTTAAAGCAAGGATATCTCTTGCCTATATTGATTTCAGCCTTTGCTAAAAAGGACCAAAGACTTACAGAATTAGAGAAGTCTGCACTGGTAATAGAGTTTATGCGTAATGGCCGTTTGAAATTTGATGGTGTTTTCCCTGCCCTTGAGAATGCCCTCTCTACGCCGAAGGTGTATCAGATATATGATAATGCAGCGGTTGCACAGGATGTATCTAATTTGGTGGGGATAAAAGATGTTCGCCATCTTCAGAGAATTCTTTCATTTAGTCTTTATTCCCGATTAGGACAGGCAGTGAAGAAGGCAGAAAGGAATTTATCTAAGGTGAAAGAGGAAATAAGAGAAGAGGATATATGGGAGATGACAAAGGCATGGAATTATTTGTCTTCTGGCAGAGGATCCATAGGGGAAAAGGCCCAAGAATCTCTTGATCGGTTATCTAAGTATCTGTATTACAAATCAGTTCTTAGTTCTCGATGGTTGTTTGAGATAGGGACTTCTGATAGAGATGCTTCTAACAACCTCACTAAACGGGTTAATGAGATTGAGCGTATGGTTTATCTCTATCCAGAGATGAGGCCTCATCAAAAGGCCTTAGCCTTACTGGACGCTGCTATCAATGGGCGTCTGCCATATATCGAACTCTTTAATGGCCAGAGAATAAAGATTCAACCAAGTTATCAACACAGATCGTTTTATGCTAAATTAATTGGTTCTCTTCTAAGCAGAGTAGATCTAAAGGCCTTATTCCTTAGAAATTTTGATGAGATTAGACGTTCTAATTGGTGGAATGGGATAGATCGAGAACAGTTGAACGAGGACTATGATAGACTGGTTTCTGCTTTATCGGAAGTAGGGGATGATTGGGAAGATATTATCAAGACGGTTAACGATCTTCTATTTGAGGGAGAGAAGATCAGTGATATTCCGCGAAGATTGAATATTAGGCTTGTCTTGCCTTCTGATATTGAGCATGGTGGCTGGGCTGAGGTGAGGTTTGATAAGACGATTCTGTTGGATGTACGGTCAATTGGGTTATCTTGCAGTGGTGATAGGATAAAGGTGGAACCTGTGGATTCAGGGATAAAGAAGGCAGTTTTGCCTCACGAGATATCGCATATCATTTTAGATTCTATAGGGAACAAGTATAGCCTGCCTCATTTGAATATTGGAGATGAGAAGGCAGATGAGATAATACACAAGGTGGTTCCTCCTAAGGGATTATTGCGTTTGCCAGAATATTATGGAGATTATTGTGAGAGAGAATCGGAGGGATTATTTTCTGAGAGGGTGCGGTTCTCCCATTGGATTCCCTCAATAAAGGGATGGTTAGTATCCAATAGGATTTGGGGTAAATTGAGAAATAACTCGAGAGGGAGAGATGGCTTTTATTGGAAGATAAAAGATAATTTGAAGAGAAAGTGGGATGAGTTAGGATTTAAGAGTTTTCCACAGGGAAGTATAGAAATGGACTCCGATGTTACTAAGGAAAGGAAAAGAAGTAGAAAAGATAATAACGGGAAGAAAGAGGATAAATCCTTCAAACCATCCTCCCCGTTGGTAGTGGAGGATGTGAGGGGAGAGATAATGAAGCGGAGTAGAGAGATAGAAAAGGAAATAAGGGAAGAATATTATGCTCAATTCTCTTCCAGTGGTATGACTCGGAGAGAAGAGTTAAGTCAGGTAAACGGGATTGGACTTGGAGGTCTTGGGTTGGGAGTAACGGG
>JAMOOT010000344.1 GCA_027065215.1 Candidatus Omnitrophota bacterium
CCCGAAAGGGCAGTTAGTTTCTTAGGTTATGACCGTTTTTATGAAGACAGCCAACATGACTTTGCCAGTCTGCACTGGGATGAGTTTGTGAAGAATTATCTCATTAACACCGCTCCTTCTATTACATCAAACTGGACAGACAATCCGCCTGCCATTGATGGTGTTATTAATTCGGAAGAATGGAATAATGCTGCCGTAGTAGATTTAAGGGGGCCAATAAAAACAAGCTGGGAACGGGGTAAGCCTCACTCAGGTCCACAAAGTGTTCATAGTGGAACTAAATGCTGGGCTACAAATTTAGATGGCAATTATCTGGATTATGAATTTGGTTGGATTCAAACGTCAGCCATTGACTTAAGTAATACTATTAATCCACAGCTAATTTTTTGGCATTGGTATAACATTGAAGAAGACTATGATTATGCCTATGTCCAGATTACTACTGACAATGGTCATACTTGGACAACCTTAGATACTTATACAGGGGATAATCAAAACTGGACAAAGAAAACTATTGATCTCTCTGGATATAAGGGGGAAGAAGTAAGAATTAGATTTCTCTTTACTTCGGATTCCTTGTGGACTGATGCCGGTTGGTATATAGATGATGTAATGGTGAAAGACGGTACAGATGTTCTTTATAACGCTGATTTTGAAGATAATAATGGTGGTATGGAAGTAGGAATACCAAACGTGAGAGCATACCTCATGAATGATGATCACTATCTCTATATTGCTATTGACAATGAGGCGTTTTTCTCTATGGAGGGTTTCTCTCAAGAGTGCCTGATGGAAATTTACTTTGACGATGATCACAACCACTGCTGGGATACTATACCCCAAACAGATGAAGGAGTTTATGGGGTATTTTGGGATAGTTCAGCTTTTGAAGGAATTTGGTACGATCCTTCAACTTATAGTTATAACTATGGTAATGAAGATCCTCTAGCAAAAGATGTTGTTTCAAAACTATCTATGGACACTGGGCACTTACAGTATGAAATTCAAATAGACCTTACTAACGGTGCCCTTCAAGCACAAGCAGGCGATGAAATTGGATTTTACCTTTTAGCTGA
>JAMOOT010000345.1 GCA_027065215.1 Candidatus Omnitrophota bacterium
TCTAAAACCTGGAGAACAATATAAAGTGAGAGATTTGATCTATGCTATGCTTATGGCCTCTGCAAATGACGCATCTGTTGCCTTGGCTGAGGCTGTTGCAGGGAGTGAGTCTAAATTCGCTGGGTTGATGAATGCAAAGGCTAAGAGATGTGGAGCCAGATACAGTAGGTTTATTACGGCCTCTGGTCTACCCGCTAAAGGGCAGGTATCTACTGCCAAAGATATGGCCAAGATAATGCGGGTGGCAAGACATTATGGCCTTATTGTAGATGCCCTATCAAAAAAGGTTTATTCTTTTCGTTCTCGAGGAGGTAGAGTGATAAAAGTAGTAAATCACAATAAACTTCTTTGGAACAAGCAGTGGAGTTGGGTTAAGGGCAAGACCGGATTTACTTCAAAGGCAAAACAGTGCTTTTTGGGATTTTTTTGTCGTAAGAAGAGATGTTATTCGTTTTGTTTTTTGGGTGGGAGGACTCTTTGGGATAATATCAAAGAGTTGGTGAAATATGCGGGCGTGTGATAAATTTAGTTAAGTCTATAGAGTTGGATTTTATCCTTATGTGTTTTTGAACAGAGGAGGATGGGATGTTTTTAGGAGTGTTGCGTATTTTATTTATCATCCTTATGGTAATTTTTGGTCGTAATGTGGGGGTTGAATTTGACCGGGCAGGGTTAGGTATGGTCATAGGGGCTGTTTTGGGTTTTGTCTTAGTGTTTGTTGAAGTGGTGATGAAGGAGGCATCCCTGCGAGGGCTTACTTCAGCAATATTTGGTGCCATATTAGGGCTCATTACTGCTAAGATAGTACATGATGTTATGGTTGGAATTGGTGTGGAGAAGACGGTAGTTGAATTGGTTACACCAGTATTTACTTTTGTTCTAATTTATATAGGTGTGGTTTTTTCTTTAAAGAAACGGGATGAATTTGCCTTAGTTATCCCGTATATAAAATTTACGCGTACTGATAGAGATGATCGTCCAATACTTTTAGACACGAGCGCAGTCCTTGATGGACGGGTATTTGATGTGGTACGTACTGGTTTTTTATCCGGATTGTTGATAGTTCCTGCTT
>JAMOOT010000346.1 GCA_027065215.1 Candidatus Omnitrophota bacterium
ATACAGATCTGCCCTGCACTTCATGGTCATATTGACGAATCACCCACTCCTTGCAGGCAATATTGTAAGAAGACAATACCTGATGAAACACCTTCTGAGGATTATCTACCTTAGGAATATCTTCTTCATGCTTAACCCAAATCCACTCGGCGTATTTTTCTCGCAATGGCACTTGAGAATGGAGGAACTCCACATCTATATCCATCACCAAAACAGACTCATAATAAAGTCTTAACCTCTTATCTCCAGTAAATTCACCGATACACACCGCTAAAACATCTTCCTGTTCAAAGGCAGAAAGCAACTCATTTAAGTGTTCTGGTTTCACAGCCAAGACCATTCTCTCCTGAGATTCAGATATCCATATCTCAGTATAACTAAGCCCAGAATACTTCAACGGAACTCTATCTAAATGCACTAACGCCCCCACCCCTTTAGCCATCTCTCCAACAGCAGAAGATAATCCACCTGCGCCACAATCAGTAATCGCCCTATACCATCCCTTATCCCGAATCCTTAATAGAACATCTGTAAATTTCTTCTCTTCTATTGGATTCCCTATCTGGACCGCAGATGAACAGCTCTGTTGTGACTCTGTATCCAATTCAGCGGACGAGAACGTCGCCCCATGGATCCCGTCTCTTCCTGTGCGCCCACCAATAAGAACGATCTTATCTCCCGGACATACTTCCTTTTCCACCGCATTTACAGGCATAACTCCTACTGTCCCGCAAAAGACCAATGGATTGGAAACAAATTCCTCATCAAAGAATATTGCCCCGTTTACAGTGGGAATCCCCATTTTATTCCCGTAGTCCCTCACTCCAGCGACCACACCCTTCATCATCCGTTGAGGATCAATTACCCCCTCTGGCACATCTTTTTTATCAGGTGGGGCAAAACAAAATACATCGGTATTGGCAATAGGCTTTGCCCCTAAACCACAGCCTAATACATCCCTGATAACCCCACCAACTCCAGTATTCGCCCCACCAAACGGCTCAAGGGCAGAGGGATGGTTATGGGTCTCCACTTTAAAGCAAATTGCCCAATCTGAATCAAACCGCACCACACCTGCATTATCCTTGAATACAGATAAACACCATTCTGGGGCCAAATCACTCGTTGCCTTCATAATGTATGATTTAAAAAGAGATTCTATCTTCTCCTCAGCAACCACCTTACCAGTCTCATCCTTCTCCACATAATAGATAGGAGATTTAAATGTCTTATGCTGACAGTGTTCAGACCAAGTCTGAGCGATTGTCTCAATCTCCACATCCGTAGGATTACGACCTAACTTTCTATAGTAATCCTGAATATATCGCATTTCATCAATGTCCAGCGAAAGAAGCATCTCTTGGCTTAACCTTTCTAACCCCTCATCGTCTAACTCCAAGAGAGGGATCTCAATACGACGAAACTTGTAAGAGGGATACTTATTCTGAAACGGATTAAGAAAGGCATTCACCTGAACTTGCTGGATCAAAGGATTATAAAATCTCTTAGCGACTCGTATCAAAATTTCCTCATCTACCTCTTCATAAAACTCCACCCTCCAACCAGTAAAGACTGCATTCGGAACTATTCGAAACATCTCTCTCAATGCCTTAGACACAGTCAAGGCCTCACTATCCATTACACCAGGGAGGAATCCCACCTCAAACCAACTACTACAGTTCCCCCTGTCTTCAGGGCAAGGAGAAAGGATCTGATAGGTCTCAATAATCCTATCTACTAAAACTATTTCAACAAACTTCTCTAACTCCTCGTATGAAAGGTCAGCATCAATGAAATAAAGTTTTCCTATTCTAAAAGAGTCTGCCCTCAGTCCCGTCTGATAAGAACTACATACCGATAGGATCTCCTGTTCCTTAGGAGAACCGAAGTCTCTTCTATGTACATGGACACGAATCTTCATCTGGGACCTTTAACTGATAAATTTCAAAATCTCGAAGGAAAGGTATTATACCATGCGAAATAGAGCAATCAAGTAACTTAAAGTTTATAATGGGTTCCACGCTTAACCCCATCTTTTTTACATATTCCATCCACGAACTTGACATAGAAGGCGCTAAAAGTAGTATTCGCTCCTTCTCTACCACCTCTTTCGATAAGATCCTTTTCCACTTAACACTACTAATCGGCAATAATTTCTGCCGATACTTATGTGGCAAGATGACGCTTAGGGATTGCAATTCCTTCGATACAATGATCTTATCTGGTGAAATAACTTCAAGTTTTATCAAAAGAAACTGGGGAGATATACTCCCTCGCAATGTCAAATCATCAGAAAGCACCCAGCACAAGAACAGAAATAATCCTACGCCCATTGACGTCAAAAACAAACGTCTAAAATCCAACCTATGGCCCAAGGCCTTATCTAATCCAATTCCCAAGGCCAAAAACCATGGACATAACGCAGGGACTATCAAGTAAACGGATGGACCTTTTCCCTTTGCAATCGAAAGAATAAACCAGGTGATGATGTATATCCAACCAGCCCAATTCCACACACTATCCTTAGAGAACCACCATCCTAAAAGAAAAGGCAGTAAGATATATCCTAATACTATGATTACAACATTATCCCAACTACTTGGAGAAAGTAAGACAGGCTGAAAAAATAATGATGCCAAAATAAACACTCCCACCATCGATAATAGCATAGGGCAGACTTTTCCTATTGGCCTCTCCAACCCCCTCACCCGCACAGTCCAAATAAATAAGACCGTCAAGACAAACGGTGCGGCCCAGTAAGGGAGTAACAATATGTACGCCAGCAACACACCCATACCCAATCCCCACTGCTGGGCAGGCCTCATAACAGACACCTTCTCAGAGAGCCAAATATACAAAGCCATAAGGAAGAAAAATACCCCTTGCCCATAACCAAGAGATAAAAACAAGGCCGCAGGTGAAGTGAAAAATAAAAGTAAAGACAAAATAATGGTTGAAACAGAGGCCCTCCATTGGAGAAGCAAGTCAACCAAAAATAACAAACCCAACAAGAGAAAAGATAAATCCCAAAAGATAACCCAATTCCAACCTCTGCCAATAAGCCAAGAAAATATCGTTGGAAGTAAACCAAACTTAACGGCAGTCAAAGAAGAAAAAAGATTTAATTGATCTAACGAAGGAGGCCAAAACATTATCCCCCCAATCTCTACTCTAATCGCAAACGTTTATAGATAGCCCCAATGTTCTGCTTAAATCTGTCCAAAGAGAATATCTTATCGATTTCCTCTCTGGTCAGATAGGCACCAATGTCCGGATCTTCTTTTACTAAGGTATAGAAATCTTCCCCACTATTCCATGTCCTCATGGCCAATCTTTGTACCCATTGATAGGCCTTCATCCGTTCCACCCCTTTATCCATCAAAGCAGATAAAAGGGATTGAGAAAAGATTAGACCACGAGTAAGATTCAAGTTTCGAGCAATATTTTCAGGGTAGACATTCAGATTCTCAATCAAATTCTTAAACTTCGTCAACATATAATCCAATAGTATCGTTGCATCAGGGAATATCACGCGTTCTACCGAAGAATGACTAATATCCCTTTCATGCCACAACACAATGTTTTCCATTGCGGCTAAGGCATAAGATCGCAACAGTCTTGCCTGACCTGAAAGTCGTTCAGAAAGTATAGGGTTTCGTTTATGGGGCATCGCTGAAGAGCCCTTTTGGCCTCGACGAAAAGGCTCCTCCACTTCCCTCACTTCGGTACGTTGTAGGTGCCTTATCTCTACCGCGAATCGTTCTATTATCGAACCAATAATTGCCAAGTTGAATAAATAGTTTGCATGCCTATCTCGGGGCACTACCTGAGTCGTTATCTCAGCGGGCCTTATTCCTAATTTCTCACACACATAGGCTTCTATCTCAGGAGGATTATGGGCATAATTTCCCACTGCTCCTGAAATCTTGCCTACAGCCAGCTCTTCTATCGCCAAGATAAGGTTACGCTTTGCACGAGATAGTTCATCATATAAAAGGGCAAACTTGAGTCCAAAGGTGATAGGCTCTGCATGAACTCCATGTGTTCTACCAATACAAACCAAATCTTTAAAGGCCAAGGCCTTCTCTTTCACTACCTCCAACACCTCATCTATATCCTTCACTAACAACTCAGTAGATTGCTTAACCTGCAAAGCAAAAGAGGTATCTATAAGATCGTTGGACGTAAGGCCTTTGTGGAAATAAGCGGCATAAGGGCCTAAGGATTCTGAGACATTTTCAATAAAGGCTACAATATCGTGATTAGTAACTTGTTCCAACTCTTTTATTCTTTCTACAGAAAAGCAGGCCCGTTTACGCATCTCGTCTACCACATCCATAGGGAACCAATTCAAAAGTCTTGCCTGGGCCTCAGCAGTCAATAATTCTATCTCTAACATCAAAGAAAACTTATTTTCTTCGTCCCATATCCGGGCCATCTCTTTCCGGGTGTACCTCTCAATCATACACTCACCTCCTTAATTCACGCTACATTATAACACCAAAAGGGCCAAGCAAAAACTACTGGCACTCTTCTATTAAGGCAAAATTATACATTTGAATCTTGATTTTCCATATTATTCTATTAAACTTAAATTAGAAGGAAGAATGAATTGGCATAAATTTGGCATAAATTTTTATCTAAAGATTCTCTAAAAAAGGACGATAATATAATTGAGGTGAGATGGAAATGTCTGAAATAAATAGGCTTACAAACACAGGAAATAGTGCTAAGTACATTCGACAACTATCAGAGGAGCAACGGGTTCGGGTTCAAAGCCAACATCAAGAGCAAAAGGTCGAAGAGAGGAAAAAAGTCGAAAAGGACCAGATTTCCATATCCCAAGAGGCCAAACAACTCTCTGAGGCACAAGAACTTTACCGCAAATTCTTAGAAGAAAAGGCAAAAGAAATAGAAACAGAGAGGATGCAGAAAATAAAAGAACTCAAACGAAAACTACAAGAAAGACCTAACACCCCTCTTAATCAAATCGCAGAAAAAATCGCAAAAGAGTATTTCGGTATGGGCTAATCTTCACGCCCCAAAATTCCTCGTTGTCCCACTTTCTTATAGAATAATAAGAGTTTTTTTTCACTGGGAGATATGCCTACATAGATATCATCATCCCCAGACTCCATAGAATCCTTCTTCCATTCTATAGCAATTAAGGCAAAATCTTCTTTGGTTCCCGAAAACCGTTTTATATCCATAACAATTTTATCTAACAAAGAGTTAATCGAAAGATGAGCGTTTGCCAATATAAGTTTGCCTAAACGATCGACATCATAACTGCGTCCCTCTGGATTGCGAAAGTTGAAAATACATGGGGCATAAAATAACAAAATATCTCCTTTGTGAACAGTTAAATCCTTAGGTTCATAAAAGATTTCTCGAGAAAGCCCTAAGGGTATCCTTTCTTCAACTTCATAACACTTAACCTGCTTACGATATTTATCTAACACTATAAAAGAAACCCCACCTGCTCCAGAAAATACAACCCGATTCCGGGAGGCATCTAATAAAACATAAAGGAACTTACAACTCATAGTTATGCCCATGGCCTTCACTAACGCCTTATTTATGCTATATACCACCTCACCTGGTTGGTGTGTTATCACAGAATGAGATCGCAATAATCCCCGCAAATACGATATCTTTGTTAAGGCCTCTTTCCCTCTATCCATAACATCACTTACAGCTAAGCCTATTTTGTCTTGATTTATCTCTATAAAGTCATACATACTGCTACCCACTTCCTCTCCTATGACCTCTTTAACACGCAGATCCATCCAATCTCTATGGGAAGGTAAATATGTGGTCTTCTCCTTTATTTCTTTAACCACTCGCTTTTCTATTATTTTTGCCTGACGTCGAATAAATTCTTTTCTCATTCCTAAAAGAGTTGAAATAATCTCCGTAGTAAACAACACAAAAATCCACTCAGTCCCTAACCAAAAGACCCTATAGTGCAGACTATACCCCCAAAGGATCAATACCCCCCCCAAAGACAAAGGTAACAGAGTAACTACCCACTTAGGCCGAAACAGTAACATAAACCCCAAGGCC
>JAMOOT010000347.1 GCA_027065215.1 Candidatus Omnitrophota bacterium
CGAATTTAGGGCAGCAATCCTCCTTTCCAATTCTCGGCGCTCCTCATAAAGACGATCCAATCCACTTTTGGCATTAACCAAACCCTCTTCTAATTCCTTCAACCTATTGCTAAGGTTTGCCAACAAATCGTCTATGTCCGATAAATGCCGCGGAAGCACCTTAGCCGAACACGAGAGATGAATCCAGTTATTATTCTCTTCAATAATAGAATCCACTCGAGCCACAATGCTACCTATCTCAAACTCAGCCTTTTCCACCCACACATCTATCTTTCTTTCTTGAGGCAAAGTAATGTATTTAGCCTCCAGATGGGAAAGGATCTCTTTCTGGGTCTCAACCGATGCAATCTCTCCCTTAACCTGCTCAATCTCAGACTCTATTCGACTACAATCCTCCTTCCCCTGTCTTATTTTGGCCTCTATTTCCTCCATCTTAGGGCCTTGACAAAGATCTAATTCCTTGGCAAGTTCCTCAATCTTGTTCCGATAAGAAGAAAGTTTCTCCTGCATCACTCTAATCTGTCCTTCCACCTGTTGCCTCTGTTCTTGGCTATGACGGCGTTGAGAATGAAGAGAGTTCAACTCTAACTCAAGATCCTTCTCTCTATTCCGTAGAGAAGAGAGATTATGATTATCTTCAAACAGGCCAGATCGCACAGATTCTAACTCCACTTCTTTGTTCCTTAAATCAGAAACAAGTCCCTCTAACTCTCTCTCCCCTGCCTCCACACTTTGTTTTAATCTAAGAAGATTCTCTTCTTGCTTTTTTATTTCCTCTTTCAACACCTTGATTTGATCCTGTCTCTCCTCCATCCGAACTAATAACTGTTCTCTTTCCCGAGAAAAGATCTCCTTCTGACGCCTTAATTCCGCGATTCTCTCCTGCGCCATAGATATCTTTAACAAACCCTGTTCGTGCTCCGATCTAACCTGCCCCAACCTTTCCTGCACCTGATTAATCCTCTCCTCTAAATCAAAGGCCCTTTTCCTCATCTCCTCCAATTCTTGAGATCTCTCAGATAAAAGTTGTTGCTTCAGGTCCAGAGAGGCCCGAATAGACTCCAATTCTGAAGACAACCCTGCCTTCTCTTGCTCCATATCAAAGACCTGCCTCAATGCAAGGAATATCTCCTTTTCCTTCAACTGGTTATATAACTCTTGATAGCGTTTGGCCTTACGAGCCTGCCTTTCCAAGGAGTTCAATTGGCGCCGAACCTCGTTTATTATGTCATCCACCCGAATCAGATTCTGCTCTGTCTCAGCCAACTTACGCAACGTCTCTCTCTTTTTTGCTTTGTACTTAGTAATTCCCGCTGCCTCGTCGAAGACCAATCTACGATCATCTGGTTTTACACTCAACAGCAAATCTATTTTGCCCTGCTCTATGATGGAGTAAGACTCTGCCCCTATCCCTGTTCCCATCAACAATTCAGATATATCCTTTAATCTTACCTGGTTTCTATTTATCAGATACTCACTCTCTCCAGACCTGAACAATCTGCGAGTAATAACTACTTCATCGGCATCATAATTCAAAAATCTATCTGAATTATCAAACGCTACTGATACCTCTGCCAGATTAAGAGGTGGAGTCCTATCAGTCCCGTTGAATATAACATCTTCCATTCGAGAAGCCCGCAGAGACCGAGTACTTTGCTCTCCCAATGCCCAGCGGATTGCATCTAATATATTTGACTTTCCACATCCATTAGGGCCAACTATAATCGTTATTCCGGGAAAAAACTCCAAAACTGTCTTTTCCGCAAACGACTTAAATCCAAATATCTCCAACCTTTTAAGATACATCCAATACCCTCCTTCAAACCCTATCCATCACATCTAACCATTTTCAACAAACCAAACTTTCATTTAGAATACCATTTAATAAACTTACCAATCAACAATTATATATACTCTTCTTTATAATGCCCTTGTCCTTTTTGATTTGAATTCCTTTATTTTTATTTTCTCCCCAGGAGGGCACATAGCGATAATCTTATCCTACCAAACAAAAAAGGCGAAGGGGACCCCCTTCGCCTTCTTACTTTTCCAATTAAAGGTCTTATCTCTTAACCCACTGGAATTTACGTCGCGCACCTCTCTGGCCGTACTTCTTTCTCTCTTTAACACGAGAATCACGAGTGAGGAATCCTGCCTCACGTAAAGCTGGCCGCAACCCCTCATCATAAAGAACGAGTGCCCGGGCTATTCCCAACCTCAATGCCTCAGATTGTCCTTTTATTCCCCCACCTTTGATATTGGCCTTAATATCAAACTCACCTTCTTTTTTCACCAACTTCAAGGGTTCTAAAACAGTTATCTGAAGGGTATCTACCGGGAAATAATCCCGAAAATCCCTTCCATTCACCTTTATCCTGCCAGTTCCTTCATACATAAAAACCCTTGCTATCGCTGTTTTCCTTTTTCCGACTGCATGATAAACCTTTTTTTCCTTAACTTCCATAATTACACCTCTAACGGTTCAGGTTTTTGAGCAATATGATTATGCTCTGGGCCAGCAAAGACTTTCAACTTTTTAAACATCCTTCTGCCCAATCTTCCCTTTGGAAGCATTCCCCAAACTGCATGCCGCAACACATAAGTAGGATTGCGCTTTATCATATCCTTAAATTTTGTTTCTTTAAGCCCATCTGGATAACCAGAATACCTCTGATAAATCTTCTGTTCTGCCTTCTTCCCTGTTACTATTACATCCTTAGCATTTACAACAATAACATAATCTCCACAATCTATATGAGGAGTCCATTCAGGTTTATGTTTACCCCGCAAAATAGTGGCAATCTTTGTAGCAATTCTTCCCAATGTCTTACCTTTAGCATCCACTATATACCACTTTCTCTGTACATCTTCTTTTCTTAACATAAACGTCTTTTTCATAACCTCACCTCTCTTACATTGAAGTAAAGATGTTACGAAAATAATTCCCCTCTGTCAAGGTCTTTTTTCTCTTTTCTGAGAATAGGAAGAGACATCATTCCATTGAGAAAAGGAGGAAAAATGAAGACCGCGCGAAATTTTTTGAAATCTCATGAATTATTCTGTTTCTTCCGCTTATCAGCAATAGATCTTAACTTTGCTATGTGGTAACTCTATAATCAGGCTATATTCCAATGGAAGGATATTTATGGCAAGGTCTGGCGTAAAATGATTGATAAGGGATGTGTGTTAGAGGGCCTGTTAAATCCCTTAAGAATATATTTCTTCTTCAAAAATTTTTCTGCCACCTCTTCATCCCTTACCGCATCTACTAACTTTACTAACTCCATTTCCACCTCCCCTTTTAAACCATCTACCCCGTATATTTTACCAGCGAGGTGGATTATTTTAAGTAATCACTAAATCTTTTAGTCAAACTCCAAATCTAAATGGATAGATAGAGCCTTGGCAATTTCTTTCATTCTTTCCCGCCCAAGAAAACCCAATCGCTTCACTAATCGCGCTTTATCGATCGTCCTTATCTGATCACATTTTGCCTTCGAATCCTTAAAAAGACCCGATTCTTGAGATGAGATGAAAACCTCAAAAGGATAAACTTTCTTAACCTGAGAAGTAATCGGAATAACGGTAACTGTCTTAGAGAGTTGATTGTTTATATTGTTAGATACAATTAGAGCCGGACGGGTCTTATTAATTTCTGAACCAACCGTCGGATCCAATGAAACAAGATAAATTTCTCCTCTTTTAGGAAAATCATCCATCACAACCTGCCACTATGTCTAATCCCAATCCCCCACCTCTATAGGACCCCAATCCCTTTCTATTTCCTCTACCTCCCTGGCCCTCTGTCGATATCCCTCAATCAAAAGGCGCTTTAATCTTTCTCTTTCCTCCTGCTCAAATCGTTCCCTCAACACCTCAGCAATAAACCGACTCCTATTAGGCTTAGATCTTAATCTTCGAGCGATATCTTCCGGTAATGTAATATTTAATCGCACCATATTTCCATCCTCCTGTATTAAGGATACATAAAATTATGTGTATTGTCAATACGCTTTAGATCCTCACATAAGAATAGGAAGAAACATCGTTCCATTGAGAAAAGGAGGAAAAATGAAGACCGCGCGAAATTTTTTGAAATCTCACGAATTATTTTGTGTCTTCCAGTTATTACCAATAGATCTTAATCTTTCACTGCACCAACTCTATAATCAGGCTATATCCCAATGGAAGAATGTCTATGGCAATGTCTTGATTTTGGGCATAAACTCACTTCCATTCTGCGTCCTTTTCTGATCGCTCATCATAATTCCTCGCCATTAATCTCTGCCCACTCACCAAATACTCCCAAATTGGTAGCAATCTTACCTGAATCCCATCCACAAGAATCTGACCCTTCTCATTACCCGTAATGATAATTGCATTATCACAATTCAATTCTCTCATAGCCCTTTTTAAACCTCCCAATTCTCTCTTTACTACTCGCTCATCCGACATATCCCAGCAAACCTGTAACAAAACCTTTACCTGATGCCCCTCCTTAATAACGAAATCTACTTCCCGATGATGAACATCTTTCCAATAAAACAATTCCAAAGCAGGATTAAAAATCTGATCCCGCCTAAGATGAAGGTAAACCACATTTTCCGCCAAACGTCCGATATTCTCCGAAAATCTAAAACCTGCGACATTACACAACCCAGTATCAACTGCATAAACCTTGCGTGGGCTCTTTTCTTGCTCTCTCGCCTTAAAAGAAAACCGTCTTAACAAGAACACAAGATAGGCATCTTCAAAAAAATTCGAAAACCTCTCCACTGTATCCGCAGTCACCCCAATTTTACGCTCAAGAGAAGAAAAAGTAGTCAAATTTCCGATGTTGCTTAGATAATGTCTAAGCAACACCTTCAGCGCACCAATTTTTCGGACCTTAAATCGCTGGACGATATCCTTACTCAAAACATCGTCAAAATAATCCAACAAAATCCTAAACTTCTCCCGCGACAAAACTACCTCAGGAAATCCGCCATTCTCTATATACTCCCTAAACAACCGCTCCGCAATGCCATCGTTTACTTCATCTATTTCCTTGAATTTCAAAAATTCCCTAAAAGAGAGAGGGAAAACCGTAAAATTAACATGGCGTCCAGTCAAAACCGTTCCAAACTCATGGCTCAACAAATGGGCATTCGATCCAGAAACGATGATTCTGGCCTTCCCTAATTCATGGATATAACGAACCCATCTCTCCCAACCAGGCACATTTTGCACTTCGTCTAAAAATACATAAGGAATCCCAAGAGGAGACATCATTTCCAAATAGGCCTCGTACAAATCAGCCAGCACCTTCACATCTAAGGACATAAAACGCGGATCGTCAAAGTTAACAAAGAAAATATCACTTTGCGCAACTCCTAAAGCCAAAAGCCTTCTTGCAAACTGGCGCATAATAAAAGACTTTCCCGCCCTACGGGGCCCCGTAATCACAACTACCTGCTTACTCCCCGTCACCAACTCTTCTAACCGCCCCAGATAATCCTCCCGCAGAATCCCAGGATCGCATTTAAAGACCCAATTATTCCAGTCTTGCAAAATGGCAAACAACTCACTTTTACCCATTATTTATACTCCTATTAGGTAAAATTTATAAATTTTCCCTAATACACTTGCAAATATAAGGCAAAATTAGGAATAAATCAACTCTAAATTCCTGTCCGAAAACCCCACCTTCTTTCACTGCACCAACTCTATAATCAGGCTATATCCCAATGGAAGGATGTTTGTGGCAAGATCTCTTTTTCCCCTTTTCTCAATGGGACGATGTCTCTTCCTATTCTCATAGATAAGATAGATACTAAATCTCTTTAAGGAAATCTTCTTTAGAAACGCCTAATAACCGGAGATTATTTAAAACAATAAAAGGTGGTAGGCGTTTATACTTAGGGACTACTATGGGACGTTTTAATCCCTTCCTACGATATATACAGTGGCTACCCTTTTGCCTAAGGAATTCACATCCATTCTTCAGAAGAAATCTCTCGAATTTCTTAAAATCCACCGAGTTTATATCGGGCATTGTACATTAAATTCCTTCGCTCC
>JAMOOT010000348.1 GCA_027065215.1 Candidatus Omnitrophota bacterium
CTTAGTATCAAGGCAATTTTTGGCCTCAACGTCTAGATCTAAAGGGAGTTCCAAACAAAGAATTAAGTCTGAATTTTATTGGAAGAGATTATTAAGGGTTAAGGATAGTAGAGACCTGTCCCGTGAGTTGGATGTCTTGTCAAGGAAGAACATATCTCTTCCAGAATTGAGTTGGTTTTTATTCAACCGCACACAGATTGAAACCATTATGGATAGACTCAGTGATTTGGATCCATCGCATCAGTGTTTGTGGTTAGAGAAGGTTATTTCCCCTCTCGTGGAAAGGTTAGATAAGGATCCTGACTGGATCGAATTGCTGGATCCCGTTGAAAGAAGGGATGTTCTTGATTTGTTGTGGCGGGGGATTGTGAGTATTGATTACAGTAAAAGGCTGGCATCAAATGTTGAAGACGTAACCATCGTAAGTTATGCCTTCCGTTTGGGCAGGTCTGTGTTGGGTTGGTATGCTGATTTGATGGGCAAGTCAAGTATAGTGGAATTGCGGCTTTTGGAATTTATACCGATCCTGAAGGTAGATCAGGCTATTGTTGAAGATATAAATAGTGAAGGAGGGAAGATAGATGTTGCTTGGACTCTGGTGTGGTTGGCTGGCTTGATAGAGAAGACAAATATTACCTGTCCTACAGTTGTAAAGGTGATGAATTGTCTTGCCTTAAATGATGAGATCCAAAAGGAAGTTATAGATGGTTCTTTACCTCTCATCCAATCCATCTTGGAGTCCAGACCAGTTCAATCTGTGGATGAGATCTCACTGCCTCACAACAGTGGTGATGATCTTTGGGCGCATTGGCTGGCACTCCGATTATTGTTGGGCAAGGATGTTTCTGAGGGGGAGTTAAGACGATTGGCAACTTATATCTCTTCACAGGAGAGGTTTGGATACGATTTGTTTGATTTGTTTTTCTTGAGATATTCCCGTGGGAATCCTTCAATATTGTACCGTCTAACTCAATTTTTACCACGAGAGTATATCATTAAGGTTGCTAAAGAACGGCCTGAGATCTTTGCTAACTTATTTTTCCTGCGAGGGCAAGATGAACGGAT
>JAMOOT010000349.1 GCA_027065215.1 Candidatus Omnitrophota bacterium
ATGTTGGCGTTGCAGGACTCCACAGGCTACTTCCCTATTTAGATACACTAAGAGATGCAAAGATATTAATAGTCATAGCAGGAATGGAAGGTGCCCTTCCCAGTGTAGTTGCAGGCATTACAGGAAAACCAATCCTCGCTGTTCCAACATCTGTTGGATATGGTGCGAGCTTTAATGGGATCAGTGCACTTCTGGGAATGTTAAATTCATGTGCAGGTGGAGTTAGTGTGTTAAATATTGACAATGGATTTGGCGCTGCTCTTATGGCAGCAAAGATATTCAACTCATTTAAGAGATAGGGCACAACTTTCATGTGCCCTATCCTAATTTAATCGTCATAATCCCCACTATCTTCCTCTACATTTGCCTCCATTGCCTTTATCTTTTCTATAGTCCAGTTAGATTCATCTTCTATCTTTTCAGCCTTTGGTCCTAGATCATAAGAATTTGCCTCTGCTATAAGCTCCTTAGCAATATCAGCAGTGTCCTTTGCATTAAACACATCAACTAGCAAATGATATACAAAATCCTCAACGGCTTTGGTCATCCTTTCCCTTATTTCAGGCGGCTCTGACATAAGAGCTGTCTCAAATGGTAGATTTAATTTTTTATAATTTCCCCCTTTAAGACCATTTTTCTTTGCATATTCAACCATCTCCTTCCACAACTCTTCACTCACCCCTTTATCTGGCTCTTTTATAAATTCACCCTTTTCATCCAGTTCTGCATTCCCATAATCATTTACCCTAACTCCCCAGGTGAGCATTTGAAGGGCAGTTGCTACATTTGCCTTTGTAGTGCGGGTCTTTTCAGCAATCTCCTTTAATCTCTGGGTGCTGTTTCCAGATGTGCCATGCTGTGCACCTGATACCTTATAAGGTTCTAATACCTCATGTATTTTTGCTGTCAAATCTACCTGGATTCCTGCCTCTGAATCCTGAATTCCGTGCGTGGTTCCATTATTTAAAGCAATCCAATCAGGGAATATAGAATGGGCATTTAGGCCCCTGATTAAAAATAGGGCCTCTTCTGGGGTAGATAATCCTTCTTTTCCCTTTATCT
>JAMOOT010000350.1 GCA_027065215.1 Candidatus Omnitrophota bacterium
CAATTGTAGCCTTAAACCTGCCTTGAAAAGGTGTGTTAGATTTACTATCATATTCGCCTTGCTCTGGAGATAATTTTGCGGTTTTCATAGCTAAGTGCCAATCGTGTAATAAAGCAAAAGGCGCTGAGGATTCTATTGGTTCCCCATAAAAACTCTGCATACCACCTATCTTAGCCCTTATTTGTGTAGTTCCTATAACAGCTATAGGCTGTCTTGCTTTCTTTCTTAATATTAAGCTACTCTTAATTTTGTTTATCATTTGTGTTTGTAGCTTAGCTCGCTCCCCTACAGGATAATCCCCTGCGTTAGCATCAATTTCTTTCTTAGGCAAAAGTCTCGATATACTATCAATCAATAATAAACCGCAATCGGGGTCTTTTAAAGCTTCGTGTATTATATCTATAGCTTCTTCCCCATAAGCGGGTGTTTCCATATACAATCTCTCATCATCTATAATAACACCCAATCTCTCAGCCCAGTCCCAGTCAATAAGTTCAGTATCTATCATCAATATATCTTTCTTAACAGGCTCATCACATTCACATTCCCATTCATAAGTATTACACTTCCAACACCAATGCTGAGCTGTTGAAATTAGTTTAAGCAATATGCCAGTCTTAAAAGAATGGTCAACTCCAAATAAATTAGAAGTTACTCCAATAGGAAAGCCCCCACCTAGAGCAAGGTCTAACTCAAATATTCCTGTTGGTAGCCTTTTAAACCCCTTAAATACAGTTTCTTTCTCTGGTTTTACAATATCTTTCCAAGTAGGTTTATCTTTCTTGGCCATCAGACCCTTCTCCTGTCATCTCTTCATATTCTTTTCTCATTCTATCATCCACCCAATCTCTAACTTTTTCAAAAACATCATCAATCTTTTCAGGATGACAAGGGTAAGATAAGCCCACATCTATTCTAGCAGAATGATATCTTTTGCCTGGGATAGGAACAGTAGCCCCCGCCTTTACACTGACATAAGCACAAGGCACATCAATCGGGGGTAAAGGTATCTTATGATTTACCTGTTTCATTATTGTTTCCTCCTTGGTTAA
>JAMOOT010000351.1 GCA_027065215.1 Candidatus Omnitrophota bacterium
TTAAAATTTTCGGTATGCGTATCAAAAGTCTTAAAAGTTGGGATGTATGAAATAATACTAAGCCGGGGTTGCCGAGTGGTAAGGCGGCGGCCTGCTAAGCCGCTCCCCTCTGGGGTCGTGGGTTCGAATCCCACCCCCGGCGTAAGGCGGTCATCCAATCCCCACATAGTACCCTCCAATTTCTCAGTAAATTGCTCATAAAGTGGTAGAAACTTCTCCAAGAATTTCTCGACGAATACGCTCAAATTCCTCCCCAGCAAACCGAGTTCCTCAGCCTTCTTCAGCAAGTCCTCTCGAATGATGAATGTTGTCTTACGTCTCGGGACGTCCATAGACATCTGTGGATTTCTATGGAAATCCAATACTATTTCTTTTGCCATTCGTGAAATAATATAATCGAGCTTATCTATTTGCTGGAGCATCTTAATCACCTAAAATATCCCTCAACCAACTCTTAAATTCCAACTCATCCATTAGAATGCTGTCATTCAGATTAATGACCGCATAGGAATCCCTGCTATCCCCATTCCCTAATTTTCTGATCTTATACTTTGTAAAAGGATTTACAACTCTAAACCACTTATCCCCATATTCCCCAATCTCAAAGATGTAGTACAGCGGAATCCCAGACTTGTAAGACAGTTCTCTGAGCGTTATGTATTGAAAAGCGTTCATCATTACGCATCGGTTGAAATCTTCCCTCCTGAACTTGTATTCAATCAGTGCCTTCAACTCACCGTTCACGACAACAACCTTATCCAAGTCCGTGATACCAACCTTACAACCGTTGAAAACCTTCTTGCACACAGTTGAAAACCATATATTCCTCTTCTCCTCCTCAAGTATGTGGATGACGTGTTTTATAGCCTTACGAGTTAGCTCATCCTCAGCTTTCCTATGCAAACCCCAAAGCCTTTCCAGTAGCTTATCAATAATAAAAGAAATATAATCGTGATACTTGAGAAGCTCAACCCTCCTCATACCCATCCCTCCACAACAATCAACACTATTATCCCAAATACAAAATAAAAAATAGCCAAAAAGTCAAGCC
>JAMOOT010000352.1 GCA_027065215.1 Candidatus Omnitrophota bacterium
TTGTCAATACAGGCTCGCTGCTAATGGGTTGATGGGTATATGGGTATATGGGTTGATGGGTGGATGAGAGGTTCTAAATCACAACAACCCAAAACTCCTTAATACAGCAGCAACTTTTTTCTCCTCTGAAGCAAGATTCCTTAAGGCCATAATAAGATCACTCAAACGACCCTCCTTCTCTATTGCCTCTATTGCCTCATCTCGGGCCTTGCGAACAATAGTCCTTCTATCCCAATATGCAAATCCTATTACTACTCCAGTAAGTGTGGTAAATATACCCACAAGCATCCATAAAAAATTCATCATCTGCTCAAATCTCTTATCCACTTGCTCAAATCTCTTATCCACCTGCTCAAATCGCTTATTCATATCTTCCCGTAGCTCAGTAAATCTCTTATCCACTTGCTCAAATCTCTTATCCACTTGTTCAAATCGCTTATTCATATCTTCCCGTAGCTCAGTAAATCTCTTATCTACTTGTTCAAATCTCTTATCCACTTGTTCAAATCTCTTATCCACCTGTTCAAATCTCTTATCCACCTGCTCAAATCGCTTATCCATCTGTTGCATAAAGACCTTAAGGGCAGCCTCTAATCGCACAAGTCTTTCCCTATCCTCCTGAGTAAAACCTCTCTTTTCAGCAAAACAAGGGGCTGTAATTAAAAAATAAAACAAAAAAATATAGCTTAATACTTTTTTCATCCTTACCTCCAGCTAACAGACAACTATATGTAACGTAAGATTCTGCTCTCTTTTTGTCAATACAGGCTCGCTAATGGGTGGACGATGCACTTCCTTTTTCCTGTTCACGAATCACGGTTATTGGCACCCCATTCACCCATCAACCCATCCACTCATCAACCCATATACCCATTCACCCATTCACCCATATACCCATCCACCCATTCACGAATCACGAAATTCAACTCATAGCGATCTTTAATTTCTCTTCAAATTCTTGCAATGAATTAACTCGCATAGCTATCTTAAACAAACCTCTTACCACCTCTCTACTATCGATTTCCTTGATCTTTTTTGCAATAGAG
>JAMOOT010000353.1 GCA_027065215.1 Candidatus Omnitrophota bacterium
AATCAGGGAATTAGACCTTTTAAGGCCAATATATTACAAGACTGCGGCCTATGGTCATTTTGGACGAGAGTTGCCTGAGTTTACTTGGGAAAAGACTGATAAGGTTGATGTGTTGAAAAAATTATCTGGTATATAATTATAATTCTTCTAATGGTTAAGAAACTTTCATCTAAAAAGATTGGAAAGTTAGTTTTTGAGGCATTAGTTAAAATAAATACCGAACTCCGTCCAGATATACTTGCTAAGCTGCGAGATGCTTATCGAAGTTGTGACGGGATAGCTAAGGAATTTTTGGGAATTTTGATTGAGAATGCCAAAATTGCCTCCCGAGAAAGGATTGCATTGTGTCAAGATACTGGATTGGTAGTGGTCTTTCTCGATATAGCCCAAGATAGATGTATAGAAGGAGATGTTGCTAAAGAGATAAATCAAGCGGTGAAAAGGGCCTATAAAGAGGCAGGATTTCGAGCGTCAGTAGTAAAGGACCCGATACGATGGGGCAGTTCAGAGTTCACTCCAGCGGTTATTCATTATAGTTATGCCCGCGCTAAACGTAGTTCTATTACTATCTTGGCCAAAGGTTTTGGTAGCGAGAATAAATCTCAATTGCGTATGCTTTTGCCTACAGCAAGCGAAGATGAGGTAGTTGATAGTGTTGTGGAAGTAATAAAACAGGCCGGTGGTTCAGCGTGTCCTCCTTTTATTGTTGGAGTAGGGATTGGAGGAACCTCAGATAAGGCAATGGAGTTGGCCAAGCGAGCGCTCTGTATGCCTATAGGAAGGAGATATAAAGGAGAATATCCTGAATTAGCAGAACGAATAAAAGAGAAAGCAAACGCATTGAATATAGGCGTATTAGGGTTAGGGGAAGGCCCTACGGTATTAGCAGTCAACATACTATCGTACCCCACCCATATTGCTGGCCTTCCAGTGGGAGTTAACATTGGTTGTCACTCGACCCGATGGATTAAATTATGGATAGAGTGAAGATTGATTTATCAAAGAAGGAGGATATAGAGAGGTTTCGGCATTTGAAACCTCGGACTATGGTATTGTTGTCTGGGACCATCTACACTGCAAGGGATCAGGCCCATCGTCGGTTAGAAAGTGATTTTAAAAAGGGGCGATTGCCAATAGATTTGCAGGACAAGATTGTGTATTATTGTGGACCGACTTTACCTAAGAAGGGACGTCCAATAGGGTCTTGTGGTCCAACTACATCCTCTCGTATGGATAAATATGTAAATTTAACCGTATCTCTCGGATTGCTTGGTGTGATTGGAAAGGGAGAACGATCCGAGGATGTTCTTTTAACCCTGTCTCGATCTGGAGTGCGTTATCTTGTTGCTCCGGGGGGAGCGGGGGCATATCTGTCCACTAAGGTAACAGCCAGTAGGATAGTCTTATATCCCGACTTAGGACCTGAGGCAATACGCGAATTGGAGGTGCAAGATTTTCCCGTTGTGATTTGGTAAGTAAAGATATCCTTGCCTTTTCCTGTTTAGTTCTAATATAATAGTTATCTCAATGCGGGCGTAGCTTAGTGGTAAAGCCTCGGCCTTCCAAGCCGATGACGTGGGTTCGATTCCCATCGCCCGCTCCAAGATTTCATACCTTGAATAGAGAAAACTTTATCTTTCGATTTTTTCATCTTTGTGGTGTATAATTGCTAAACTGTGCCATCTTAGAAAGGCGGTGAATAAGTATGGATAAAGTAAGGATTTTTGATACCACACTGAGAGACGGGGAACAGGCTCCGGGTGCGGCTTTAGATTCAGAGGGCAAATTGGAGATTGCCCGTCAGTTGGTACGTTTAGGAGTGGATATAATTGAGGCTGGGTTTCCGGTCTCTTCTCCTGAGGATTTTCGATCGGTTAATCTTATAGGTAAAGAGATTAAAGGGGCTACTATATGCGGCTTGTCAAGGTGTGTGCAAAAAGATATAGATGCAGTTAAGGATGCATTACTTTCTGCCGAAAGAAAAAGGATACACCTTTTTATCGCTACCTCTCCTATTCATATGGAATTTAAATTAAAAAAGTCTCCTGAGGATGTCTTGTCTATAGCGATTGAAGCAATAAAGTATGCTCGGCAGTTTTTTGATGATATACAATTTTCTCCAGAAGATGCCTCGCGTAGCGAACCGGAGTTCTTGTATCGGGTAATAGAAGAGGTAATTAAAGCAGGGGCTACAACTATCAATATCCCTGATACAGTAGGATACGCTGTACCGGAACAGTTCGCTAACTTAATAAAAGGGATATTAGATCATGTCCCTAATATCAATAAGGCAATTATATCTGTGCATTGTCATAATGATCTTGGGTTGGCAGTGGCTAATTCACTGGCAGCAGTTAAGGCTGGGGCTCGACAGGTGGAGTGCACGATAAACGGGATTGGTGAACGGGCAGGCAATGCTGCTATGGAAGAGATAGTGATGGCCCTGAAGGTTAGAAAGGATTTTTATCAGGTTGATACTAACGTCAATACTAAGGAGATTATTCGGGCCAGTAGATTAGTAAGCAGGCTTACTGGTTTTGTTGTGGCCCCTAATAAGGCAATCGTTGGAAAGAATGCCTTTAGGCACGAGTCAGGGATACATCAGGATGGTGTCCTTAAATATAGGCAGACGTATGAGATTATGGCACCAGAGGATGTTGGTTTAGATAAAAACGAACTGGTACTGGGTAAGCATTCAGGCAGGCATGCCTTAGGAGAGAGATTGAGACAATTAGGGTTTGACCTTTCTAACGAGGAATTAGAGCAGGTATTTGTGGAATTCAAGAAATTGGCAGACAAGAAGAAGGAAGTATTTGATGAGGATTTAATAGCCTTAGTAGAGTCTACTATGAGAATGGACGTTGAAAAGTGGCAGTTAGTTGGAATAGAGGTTAGTATCCCTATGGATGGGTTGCCAAATGCTAAAGTAATATTGCGGCATGGCAAAAAAGAATTTAGTGCCGAGTCAGAAGGAGATGGTCCAGTAGATGCCTGCTATAAGGCAATAGATAAGATAACCGGGTATCCAGGAGTGCTCTTGAACTATAATATACAAGCGATTACTTCAGGGAAAGATGCCTTAGGTGAGGCCAGTATAACGGTTGATTTTGGACAAGAGCGTGTTATAAATGCCCATGGGTCGAGTACCGATGTGGTAGAGGCGAGTGTTAAGGCTTATGTAAATGCGATTAATAAGTTAGGTGTGAAAACAGCAGAGAAGAAAAAGGGGGTATAAAGGTATGGTAGAAAAGCATCAAAAACTCCACGAACAGAGCAAAGGTAAAGAAAAGAAAAACAAGATATATATCATTGATGTGACCAACAGAGATGGAGTGCAGACATCACGAATTTGTCTGTCGAAATTGCAAAAGACGATGATAAACCTATACTTGGATGAAATGGGGATTTGGCAGAGTGAATTTGGGTTTCCATTTACCCATCACGAAAGAAATTATTTAAATGCCAATCTGAAGTTAGCAAAGATGGGTGTTATTTCTGGGATGCGGCTTTCAGGTTGGATACGGGCAATAAAGAAGGATGTAGAACTTGCTAAGCAATATGTCCCTGATTTGGAATATGTGAATCTGTCTATATCGACTTCAGACCAGATGATAGTGTATAAATTTCGAGGCAAACTTGATAGAGATAAAGTAATAAAGAGTATGGTTGAGGCAGTTAAGACTGCTAAAGCAGTTGGTATAAAGGCATTAGGAGTAAATGCTGAGGATGCATCCAGAACTGATATGAAGTATCTTATAGAATTTGCATTGGCGGCAAAAGAGGCTGGTGCTGATAGGATTAGATATTGTGATACCTTAGGTTATGATTCTCCTTTTAGTATATACGAGAGGGTATACGAGTTGGCTAAGGCAGTAAAGATCCCGATAGAGATTCACTGCCACAACGATCTGGGTATGGTAGTTGCTAACTCGGTTTCTGGTGCTAAAGCGGCTGTGGATGCAGGTGTAGATGCGTTTATTAATACTACTGTCAATGGGATTGGTGAACGAGCAGGCAATGCAGATCTTGTTTCTGTTATATTGGCTTTGAAATATAGTAGCCAAATAGGTAGTAAATATCTGCTTAATGAGAATATAAACTTAAAAATAGCCTGGAGGATAGCGAAGTATGCCTCTTATGCCTTTGGGATACCCATCCCGATAAATCAGCCAGGTGTAGGAGAGAATGCCTTTGCCCATGAATCGGGCATACATGCTGATGGTGCTCTTAAAGATAGACGCAATTATGAACTTTACGATTTTGAGGATTTAGGGAGAGGAGAGCCGGAGATTATTGAAACGGGTCGACAAATTACGGTAGGTGAGTATAGTGGGATAAAGGGTTTTCGAAATGTCTATGAGAGATTAGAAATAAAGTTTAAGGATGAAAAAGAGGCACAGGAGATACTGGAATTAGTCCGTTATGCCAATGTCCATAATCAAAAGCCTTTAACTGAAGATGAGTTACGGTTTATTGCCCGCTATCCTAAGATAGCAAGGGAGATATTTACGATGGTTCCCCCTGAGGTAACTACCGAAGGGGTAGAACTCTATCGTCATTGATGTTATTAGTAGTTATCGGGGCGTAGCTCAGTTTGGTTTAGAGCGCTGCGTTCGGGACGCAGAGGCCGGAGGTTCAAATCCTCTCGCCCCGATTTGGTTTTATCTAATAGACGAAAAGTAGATTCTCTTGACCGAGTTAATGAATTAGGAATATAATTGCTATCTTATATTTTAGTAGATTTGGGCATACCATAGATTGTATATTAGTGTTGCTGATTCGCTAAACACAGAACAAGGAGGGCGCAAGATGTACAAGATTGTATCCATTAAAGCACGAGAGGTATTAGATTCTCGGGGAAATCCTACTGTGGCAGTGGATGTATATCTGGAAGGTGGAATTCGTGGTTCGGCTATGGTTCCATCAGGGGCATCGACTGGAAAATTTGAGGCGCTTGAGTTAAGGGATGGAGATAAGTCCCGATACAGAGGAAAAGGTGTCTTGAAAGCAGTCAAGAATGTCAATGAGCATATCGCGCCTCGACTTATAGGTGTAGACGTAAGGGATCAGGCTAATATTGATAGGTTGATGATAGAATTGGATGGAACTAAGAATAAATCTGCCCTTGGGGCTAATGCCATTTTAGGAGTGTCTATGGCAATAGCACGGGCTGCTGCCTATGCTGTGGGTTTAGAACTCTATCGTTATTTGGGAGGGGCCAATGCCTGTGTTTTACCGGTTCCAATGATGAATATACTGAATGGAGGTGTCCACGCAGATAACAATGTTGATTTTCAGGAGTATATGATACTCCCTGCCGGAATGTCGAGTTTTTCAGAGGCAATGCGGTGTGGTTCAGAAGTCTATTGGGCCTTGAAGTCTGTTTTAAAAGAGAAAGGTCTTTCTACAGGTGTGGGAGATGAAGGAGGTTTTGCCCCAGATCTTTCTGATAATGAGCAGCCTCTTAAGTTAATCCTTGAGGCTATAGAAAAGGCCGGGTACGAACCCGGAAAAGATGTGTATATCGCTTTAGATCCTGCCTCCAGTGAGTTCTATCAGGATGGTAAGTATTATTTAGAGTCAGGTAAAAAGCAAATGAGTTATAAAGATATGGTTGAATATTATGAATCATTGGTGAACAAGTACCCGATTGTGAGCATAGAAGATGGCCTTGCAGAGGAGGATTGGGAAGGATGGCAATACATATGTGAGAAATTGGGCAATAAGATAAGGTTGGTAGGAGACGATTTGTTGGTGACCAATCCTGAAAGGATTGCCAAAGGGATTGAATTGAAGGCAATGAATGCAGTTTTAATTAAGTTGAATCAGATTGGTTCGGTAAGCGAAACCTTAAGAGCTATAGAGATGACGCAGAATGCTAATTTTGCTGCAGTAATATCCCACCGATCAGGAGAGACTTGCGATGCATTT
>JAMOOT010000354.1 GCA_027065215.1 Candidatus Omnitrophota bacterium
GTATGAGGGGCAAGGACGAGAGATATATTTGGTGGGGATAAATATAGATAGTGAGGGAAGGACAGTTGGGGAGATGGAGATAAGGAGGGTGTAGGAGGGGTTATGGATAAGTTGATGCCGATAGGGATACAGGATTTTAAGAAGTTGCGAACAGATGAGAAGGGGTATTTGTATATAGATAAGACAAAAGAAATACACAAGTTATTGACTACCAGTTCTGTAGTCTTTCTTTCCCGTCCGCGCAGGTTTGGAAAGAGTTTGCTGTTGTCCACGATAAGGTATTTATTTGAAGGGGAGAAGAATCTGTTTGAGGGGTTGTGGATATATGATAAGTGGGATTGGAATAAGAGGTATCCAGTGGTACTGATAGACTTTGGAAAAATCACATTTGATGGAGAGGATGAGTTAAAGGCGCTTGTAGAGGAAGAATTGGTGAGGATTGGAGAGGGGTTTGGGGTAAAGGTGGAGGGGGTGAATTATTGTAGTAAATTTGCCCGTTTGATAGAGCTGGTAGGTGAGAAATATAGTAGGCAAGTGGTGATATTGGTAGACGAATATGACAGGCCTATATTGGATCATATAGAGGATCTTGAGTTGGCTAAACGGATAAGGGATGTGTTGAGGGGGTTTTACACGATATTGAAGTCAATGGATAGGGATATCAAGTTTCTTTTATTGACAGGTGTAACGCGGTTTAGCAAGGCAGGGATATTCTCAGGATTGAATAATCTAAAGGATATATCGTTAGATCCGCGATATGGCAATATTGTGGGGATAACACAGGAGGAGTTGGAGGGATATTTAGGGGAGGAGATAAAGAGGCATAATGTGGATTTGGAGGAAGTGAAGGAGTGGTATAACGGGTACAGTTTTTTGGGGGATAAGTTGTACAATCCATTTGATGTGCTGTGGTTTGTGGATAGGGGATGTGTATTTAAGGATTATTGGTTCAGCACAGGGACGCCGAATTTTCTAATTAAGTTGATAGAGACTGGGGATTTCTACATACCGGAGTTGAGCAATTTAGTAGTCGGTGAAGAGA
>JAMOOT010000355.1 GCA_027065215.1 Candidatus Omnitrophota bacterium
TTCCGCACACAACCTTTACTATGTCGAATACCTCTGCGATAAAGTTGTAATAATGAAGTCGGGGGAAGTTATTTACGAAGGAGACGTGGAGGAGATAAGGGGCTTGAAGACATACGTAATTAAGACTGAGAGAGGAGTCATTAGGACTAACGATGTCAGCGAACTTGTAGACGTGCTAAGGAGTGAAAGGGTTCTTGGTATAGATGTCGAGGTAAAGAGACTTGAGGATTTGTATTTCGAACTGATGAAAAAGTGATTACTTCCTCTTACCCTTCCTCTCCTTAGATTTCGGTCTCAATCCCTTGTAACCGCACTTCCTGCATCTTGTAGCTCTCATGGGGTTTCTCGCATTACATCTCATGCATATCTTGACATTGAAGAGTCTTGCTTCCGCCTCTGGAAACCTCGCCATAGCTTGCACTTCTATAGACTGTATATAACCGTTTCTCTTGGCTAAATAGGGCTATAGCATAGGTAGGCAATGGCTTTGAAATTTGTCTTTAACTGCCATCTCATCTTAGATTGATTAGTCTGATTTTATCCTGTTAGCTCTTATTAAATTACCAATTCTCCCATAACGCTTTCAATCCTAAATTAGTCTGATTTTATCGGTATAGGGTTTAGGGGGATTTAGGCATATGAACTTTTCAGGGAGCATTTGGAATTTAAATACGTTCTGGCAACGTTAATCTTGCAGTTCGTTTATAACAATCCCCGATTTCTATCTCTCCTTCTAACCCCTAAATAACTTAATCATCAAACTCCATCCCAAAATCAATCCATTCTCACCAAACTAATAGCCAAGAATATTTCCCTCCTTCCTCCAATCCCTCCTCAAACCAAATATAAATTATGAGTTTATGCTATTCAATTTGATAATATTAACATCTCAGATCATCGAAACTCCAATTAAATCAATCTTACGATTCCGCAGATAAAGGTTAAAAATTAGACCGCAAAGTCTTATCCATGAAAATTACGGTAGTTTACGACAACGAGGCGAAGAGTCCGTTCATAGCGGACTGGGGTTTTTCCTGTCTA
>JAMOOT010000356.1 GCA_027065215.1 Candidatus Omnitrophota bacterium
GCATTGGACCTTCTGGAGGCAGAGTATTTGCGGGAGATAGAACCTGGTGAGATGATAGTAATTGATAAGGGGCATTTAAAGAGTTATTCCTTGACCAAAGAGATACCAAGCAGACGGGCATGTATATTTGAGCTTATATATTTTGCCAGACCAGATTCTGTGGTATTTGGAAAAAATGTATATATAACAAGGAAGAAGATGGGAATGGCTCTAGCAGAGGAGGCACCTGTTGAAGCAGATTTTTGTATGCCTTTCCCAGATTCAGGGGTATATGCTGCAGTTGGATATGCGCAAAAGTCTTCAATCCCTTATGAAAATGCTATGATAAGAAATCACTATGTAGGAAGGACATTTATCCAACCTTCACAGGATATGAGGGATTTTGGCGTAAGGATGAAATTAAATCCAGTAAAAGAGATGATAAAGGACAAACGGATAGTTATTGTTGAAGACTCCATTGTTAGAGGAACTACAATAAGGACAAGGATAAAGAAATTGAGAGAATTAGGAGCAAGGGAACTTCATATGAGGGTGAGTTGTCCTCCCATAAAATTCCCCTGCTTTTATGGAATTGATTTTTCTTCTAAAGGAGAACTTATTGCTGGAAACCATGAAGTTGAAGATATTGAGAGGTTTATTGGCCTTGATTCCCTTCATTACCTTTCCCTAGATGGCCTTCTTAAGGCTGTAGATGGTGAAGATAACTTCTGTCTTGCCTGTTTTACTGGTGATTATCCAATTAAGAGAGACAAAGAATATGGGAAATTGGTTTTTGATAAATAGATTTTAAGGTATGGATGGGTGTATGGGTTAATGGGTTTATGGGTAAACGGGTGGATGGGTGGACGATGTACCACTACACCAATAACCGTGAACCGTGATTCGTGATTAGGAAGAGGGAAGAGAAGTGAACCAATACACCAATAACCAATATACCAATAACCAATATACCAATATACCAATAACCAATACACCAATACACCACAAAGCCCAAAACAAGGAGATCTTAAGATGAAGGGGCGTTCCCCAGAT
>JAMOOT010000357.1 GCA_027065215.1 Candidatus Omnitrophota bacterium
TGGGGTCCGGACCATCATGGATATATTCCAAGGGTGAAGGCGGCTGTTGCTGCAATGGGTTTTGAACCTAATGCATTGCAAGTGGTTATAGTTCAGTTGGTAACGCTTTATCGGGATGGCGAACCTATTCCTATGTCTACTCGCCAAGGCAAATACATAACGATTGATGAGTTGATGGATGAGGTTGGTGTAGATGCGGCAAGGTTTTTTCTTCTTATGCGTAAGACAAGTTCACATTTGGATTTTGACTTAGATTTGGCCAAACGCCAGGCCCCAGAGAATCCGGTCTATTATGTCCAATATGCCCACGCCAGGGCCTGTCGGATATTAGAAATGGCCCAGACAGGAGGGTTGTTAGTATCATCTAAGAGGTTTGCTGAATCGTTCGGCCTTTCTAAAAGTGAGGAAGAAGAGGACCTTATAAGTGCCTTATTGCGATTTAGGGATGTTATAGAGGCCTGTCTATTTGATACTGACCCCTACCCGTTGGTGGATTATTTGCGTACTTTATCTACGACTTTTCACAGGTTTTACGAAAAGTGTCGGGTCTTGGGAGAGGAGAATAATGTATCTCTCTTTCGCTTGGGTTTAGTGAAAACTACCCAGATTACCTTGCGTTCTGGATTAAGTCTTCTTGGTGTTTCGGCTCCTGATAGAATGTGATAGAATAGATTATATGAGGCAGGGGGGGAGATTTCTATCTATTTCCATATTAGTTTTGTTTTCTGTTATAACTATTTGGTTATCTTCCCTCCTTCCCAAAATCCCAGTCCAAAAAACAGTAGACATATTCTATGATAAGTCTGGTGGTACGTATAGGAAATTCCAGTCTTGGGAAGATCTGTTTGGTAGCGACGATAGGGTCATTGTTGCCTGGAGAAGTCCAACGGGATTTGATCATACCGCTGTATCTACGGTCATAGCGCTTACTGAAAAACTGGAGTCTTTGGATGGGGTTGAGGAAGTAAAAAGTTTATCTACAGTAAGTGATATATGGGGTGAAGGTTATGATTTTTATGCTAATCCACCGTTCTCAAATGACGTAGATAGCGATCTTTTGCAATTAAAAGATAGAATTCTATTCAATCCTATATTTGTTGACAATCTTATTTCTAAAGATGGGACTGTGTTTTCTTGGATAGTCTTTTTAGAGCCGCGTATTTCCGATAAGTCATCTGTCATTGAATCAATAATAAATACGATAAAAACTTCATTGAATATTGGCGAGTATCATCTTAGTGGTTCAGCAATTGTGGATTATTATTACACCAAGTATATGGAAAATGACCTTCGGACTTTTTTGCCGTTGGTTCTCCTATTTATATTTCTCGTGTTATTAATTACATTCCGCTCAATTGGAGGGGTACTTTTTCCGTTTCTTACGATACTGGTGTCTTTGGTATGGACTATGTCTTTGCTTTACTTCTTTGGTTTTGCGATAAACAACGTTACTACGATTATTCCGCCCATTATTGTTGCTATAGGGATTGCTGATAGTATTCATTTTGTCGCTGAAGTCCTTCAACGTCGCAGAATTGCTCCAGAAAAGAGGTTTTCAGATGTCTTATCTGGTAGTGTATTGGAGATATTTAAACCATGTTTTTTGACGAGCATAACCACAGCCATAGGATTTGCCTCTCTTTCAGTGAGTCGTATAGAGCCGGTTAGGCAGATGGGAATAGTAGCCTCAATAGGTGTAATATTTGCCCTTGTAATTACATTTACTGTTTTGCCGTCCTTGTTGTTTTTATTCCCTTCTTTGTTGGATAAAAGGTTTGAGTTTGGAACGGTTGCATGGGGACGGTTCAGTTTTGATAGATTCCTTTATGCCTTGATTGAATTTGATAGACGATGGATTGCCTGGATATTAATCTCTGCCGTTATCTTGGTGGGAGGTTCCCTTTATTATGCCAGGAGAATAAAAACAGAGACCAGTATGATAAATTACTTTAAGAAGAATACAGAGGTCTATAAATCAACAGTATTTATTCAAAATACGTTAGGAGGAATACACTTTATAAATATCTCCCTGAGGGCACCTAAGGAGGATTATTTTATGTCTGTGGCGAATCTTCGGCGGTTGGAAAATTTGGAGGAAAAGGTTGGTTCGTTGCCAAAGGTAGATAAAGTCCTTTCGGTGGTCGAATATCTGAAATTGATGAATAGAGCACTACATTCCAACAATCAAGAATTTTTTGCGCTTCCAGAGAGGGATTCAACTGTAAAGCAGTATCTTCTGCTTTACGATTTGGATGACCTGCGTGATTTTGTGAACGATGAGTGGAATTGGGTAACAGTCCAGGTTAGGACACATGAGAATAGTAGTTTGGGATTAATGAAACTTGTAGGAGAGATCAAAGAGATAACCAGAACACTTTTCCCAAATAGAGAAGTGGAAGTTTCAGTGGTTGGCCGTGCGGTTTTAGCGGCAGAGACCAATGAGTTGGTTTCTCAAGGGCAAATTAAAAGTTTGTCTCTGGCCTTTGTCCTTATATTTATATTGATGTTTCTGGTTTTTAGGTCAATAAGAGTTGGGATATTGAGCATGGTCCCGAATATAATTCCATTGATTCTAAACTTTGGTATCATGGGAGCATTTGGCATAAGGTTAGATAGCGCTACTTCCATGATCTCTGCAGTAGGGATTGGAATTATTGTTGATGATACTATCCACTTCCTTCACACCTTGATTAAGAACCTTAAACAATTGCCTTTGGATAAGGCAGTGGATGAGGTAATAATGGAAAAGGGACGTCCGATCATTTTTACTTCAGTGATACTATTTTTCGGTTTTGTTATTCTTTCTTTGTCCCGGTTTTCTCCTACTGCTGCCTTTGGTGTCTTGTCGTCTGTGTTGATGGTAAACGCCTTAATATCAGATTTGTTGATATTACCTGCTATATTGTATATCTTGGCACGGTTAAAAGGGAGGTCTTCATGAAAAGAATGAGTATTGTTTTGTTACTCACAAGCATATTTATGCTATCACAAGGAATAGGTTTTGCGATTACAGGCCAAGAACTTGCCCAGAAGGTCTACAATCGATATGACGGAGATGATGCCTATTACAAGATAGAGATGAGCCTTATCGATAGAAGGGGAAAAGAACGAAGGCGGGAAATGGAGATTTTTGTGAAAGATTTTTCTGGGTTGGACAAGACCTATATCAAATTTCTTTCCCCAAACGATATCAAAGGGACCAGTTTTCTATCTGTAGAGAGGATAGATAAGGATGATCTGCAGTATCTCTTTTTGCCTGATCTGGGTAGGGCCAGAAGAATCGTATCTTCTCAAAAGAGGAATCGATTTGTTAATACTGATTACACTTATGAAGATATGGAGCGACGTAAACCGGATAAAGATGAGCATAAGATAATAGGTGAAGAAGAATTTATTGGGCGGGATTGCTATAAATTAGAAAGTCTTCCCAAGAAGGGAACATCTCAATACAGCAAGCGCATTTCCTGGGTGGATAAGGAATCATTCCTTATCTTAAAAACAGATTTTTATGATAGGAAGGGGAAGTTGATTAAGCGCTTTTGGGTGGACAAGGTAAGTGAAATAGATGGGATATGGACGGTTATGGACAGCACTATGCATGATCTTAAAAGATCTCACAAGACCAGAATGGTTGTAAAGGAAGTTAAGTATAATCAAGGATTATCAGAAGAGATGTTTTCTGTTAGATATATGGAGAGACATTGGCGGTGAAAGGCAGATTGTTTTTTTGTTGTTTATTCCTAATATGGTTTACCCCGTTTGTGTGGGCAGAAGGGATAGATGAGCAAATAAAGGAACTTGTTGAGGAAATGAGTTGTCGTTTTTATCAGAATGTGATAGAGAAATCGCGTTCTGATACGACAAATTTTAGGGAAGTGCATAGAGAGGGGCAGATTAATATTAAGAAAGACAGTTCTTCTCAGTCAGAAACTACACCACCTTCTCGGCCTAAAAAGGTGGAGAGTAAGGTAGGCAAATTTATACAAGATGTAAATGCTCGGTATTATCAGGATGCAAGAATAAGGATAATGTCCGATGTAGCAAGATCCCCTGGGGTAGAATCAGAGGGGCAGGTGTATGGATATTGGGTCCCTGGAGTAGAGTGTTCTGCTGACAAGTGGGGATTTAAATTGTGGCCTAAGGTCTGGTTTTCGCGTGGGTTTGGCCTTGATCAGGATTGGGATGTTGAATGCCTTTGGGATCAGGCCTATCTTTCTTTAGATTCTGGGCGTTCTCGCTGGACAGTTGGTTGGCAAAAGTTTACTTGGGGCAAGTTGGATAAAATAGAATTTTTAGATATGGTAAACCCTTATGACCTACGTTGGTTTTACACATGGGATAAGGAGGATCGCAAGGAGCCTTTGTTATCTCTTTCTTGGCAATGGGATGCTGACAATTGGTGGGTAGATTTAGTGGCAGTGCCGAGGTTTGGTCACAATCGTTATCTCTATTTTAACAGTGATTGGGCCCAATTTGGCAGGATAAAGGAGAGTTTTGTTAATTATTCTCAAGTACAAGATATAGAGATAGTTAGCCCTGATTGGACTGATTCTTACTCGTTGCACAATAGTGAATTGTTTTTAAGGTGGGGTAGTACTGTTTGGGAAACTGATTTAGATTTGTATCTCTTTTATGGGTATAATCGAGTTCCAGGGTTGTATGGTTCAAGGACTGTTAAGCATTTTTTATATCAACCTTCACCTGATACATTGTTAGGATTGTTGGGTACCTCTTCAGATGAACGAAAGATTGTTGAATTTTATCGGAGGGATATTATAGTGGGGGCTGATTTTGAAGCCACAGTGGGTGACTTTGGAATAAGAGGGGAAGTAGGGTATTCTCGGGATGTCCCTGTTTTAAGGGATGATTTTGCATTGGTGTCTCGAGATGAATTTGCAGTAGGCCTTGGCATTGATTATACTTCTCCCAATGATTGGTATTTTAATCTGCAGTTGATATGGCAAACGATTCAAGACTATCCTGGATTAGTGGCTATGGAGAGAAATTCTTTTATCTGGGTAGCCAACCTGAGGAAAAATATGTTGGATGGGGATTTGGTGTTAGATGTTGATTTGGTGATTCGGACCCCTTATGGAGATAGCATGTTTAATCCGGAGTTGTCCTATAGATTAAATGATTTCTCTAAGATTGTATTAGGTGGGTTTTGGTTCAATGGCGCCTCTTCTTCCTTGTTTGGGGCTAAAAGGGAAAACGATAGAGTGTATACTGAATTGGAGTTCTCTTTTTAGCCCTTTGCAAATAGGGTGTTATAAATTCATGCCAGGGTTTATATTCGAAATACTTTTATTTCAGTGAATTCATTGGGTATAATACCAGTTGTGACTTTAAATCTTTTTTAGTGTTATGTATATTGCGATAAATATTGTGGATGTTATTGAGAGGTAGGGAGGATATACATTAAGATATTCTATTGAAAGGTAACTTAGATTAAGGAGTAAATAGTAGTGAATCAGCACCCTATCTATACAGAAGAGCATGAATGTCAAGATTGTTATAAATGTGTTAGGGAATGTCCTGTTAAGGCAATAAGGCTTAATAATGGGAAGGCATCAATAATTGAGGATGAATGTGTCTTATGTGGGCATTGTGTTAGAGTATGTCCTGTTCATGCCAAAAAAGTCAGGAACGATTTAGAAAGGGTTATTTCGCTTTTGGAGACAAAGGATAAAGTTATAGTTTCTCTTGCTCCATCTTTTAGAGTGGAATTTTCGGAATACCCAGTTGATAAGTTGATAGGTATTTTCAAAAAATTTGGTTTTTATGGCGTTTCAGAAACCGCTATTGGTGCAGAGGAAGTTTCTGCCAATGTTGCTAAGTATATATCTGAGTCTAAAGAGAAATGCTTTATT
>JAMOOT010000358.1 GCA_027065215.1 Candidatus Omnitrophota bacterium
CACGAATGGCGTCAATTATATCGTCTACAGTTACTATCCCCAACAAATGTCCTTCCGAATCTGTAACAGGAAGAGCAACAAGATCATATCGTTCGAAAAGTTTTATAGCTTCGTGCTGATCACAGTCTACAGTAATCGAAACAAACTGATGATCCATTATCGCTTTTATAGGTTGGTCTGGATGAGCCAAAATCAATCTTCGTATTGGAATATCATCTAAAAGACGCCACTCATTATCAACCACATATACCATATCAATAGTCTCTGCATCCTTCCCAAATTTTCGAATGTGGTGCATTGCCCTCTTTATAGTCCAATAATCCCTAAGAGCAACATAATCAGGGGTCATCAGCCTTCCCACGCTATTCTCCGGATACCCGAGAAGTTGAAGGGCTACCTTTCTTTCTTTTGAAGGCAACAAATTGATAAGGGTCCTCGTAAGATGGGGAGGCATTTCTTCCAACAATTCAGTCCTATCATCTGGTTCTAACTCCATGATTATCGCCCTTACATGTTCACTTCCAAGCCCCCTAATAATCTCTTCCTGGATGTTGGTTTCTAAATAAGAAAAGACTTCCGATTGTAAATCTTTTGGAAGAAGTCTGAAGATCAAGACACGATCTCTAATCTCAATCTCCTTAAACAAATCTGCTATATCAGAAGGGTGCCAAGTTGATATAGCCTCTTTTAACTCCCTCCAACGCCTATTCTTTATTGCATCTTCAATCTCCACCCGCACCAAGTGCACAACCGGATTCAAGTCCTTTTTCTCCCTCTTCATAACTTCTCACTCTCTAATCTATATTGATATATTGGTCTCCCCATTTCCATTATCTCCTACCAACCCTAAATCCTTTTCTACAAACTCTAACAAATCTGCTCTGACTACATCGGGAGGGAATAACCAGTCCTGAGGACGATACTCTTTCACCGCACCAGTGAGGACCAAGGCAGTCTTAATCCCTACATTCTTCCCTGCCTCCACATCCTTCTCGCTATCGCCTACCATAAACACGCTATTGTAA
>JAMOOT010000359.1 GCA_027065215.1 Candidatus Omnitrophota bacterium
AAAGTGCTTACTTATCATTCTGTAGGAGAAGGAAAAGGATCTTTTCAGGCGGGAAAATATGACGAAGGCACAAGCCAGTGGCAGGGAGAGGATTCAGGGAGTTATTCTCATAACAGTTTGAGCTATGGTGGAAAAGTTGAATTTGCAGATGATTGGAACCTAGGACCATATTATGGGTTATATGGCACTGATACCTTAGGAAGTTTTGGTGGTATAGAGGATACTTTTGCCCTAATAGGAGGGCTTGTTTCTCCATGGAATGATGCTGTTCCCATTTATATAATGGGAGAGGTATATAATAAAATTGACCGTAATTCCTCCTATATTTGGAATAGTGATATATGCTCCTATAACTGGGATAAAGAGACTTGCTTTACCTATGATGGAGGAGTATTTAAAGGGTTTATAGGAGGTGTTTGGATACCTTCTTCTTATGTAGAAAGTAATATCGATGCCAAGATAGTAACTATATACAGGGCACCAAATGGAGATATTGGATATCTGAGTGGAAGTGTAAAAGGTTCTTACTGGCCTGATCTTTTGATGTTGTATGCCGAAGGAGATGATTTTCAACCCCATGTAATGGGCTCCTGGCCAGAAATATCTTCAGAAGGATTTTACAATTCTATCCAGACAGATAAATATATGACAGCAGAGCTTTCAGGAGGGTTTGGTATTGGAGGGAATAATGGTTTTATAGATGGAATAAATATGTATGAAGGAAGCTGGACAAGGTATTTACCAGGACATTCATGGGGTATATATGATCTTATAATTAATGGATATGATACATACAACAATCCCTATGAAGAATCTATTTGGGTTGCGAAAATAGGAGGTGATGCAAATTTTGGCACCTATCTGAATAATAATCATCACTATATTAGTGACTATGGATACTGGATTGCAGATGTATTAAATGGCACATGGCAGAATGGAAAAATCACAGCAGAAGTGAAAGGCAGTTTTATTACTCTTACCCAAAGAGGCTCAATTACAGGGGAGCTATTAGGCTATTATGAC
>JAMOOT010000360.1 GCA_027065215.1 Candidatus Omnitrophota bacterium
AAGAAGAGCATCCTGAGTTGGGGCGAGTACGGCATTTACGGGTAAAAGTCCATACCTCGCAGTTCAAAGATCTTGAAGACATATATGCTGATCCGAATCATTTCGTCCCGTTAAGGGTAGACAGAGACCTGGTCTATCTGGGAAGGCATGAGAAGATAGTAGAGTATTATGGCCAGGATAAAGGGCAGATTAGAGTGGTGAAGGAAGGAGATGGAGAGAAATTCTTGCATAGAGATCCACCGGTGCAGAACGTGTTTTTAGTGATATTAAAGGCATTTGAATTAGGAGTAGAGAGCGTAGGGGAAAGAATTAATTTGCCCACCAGCTCATATCGCTTAATCGTTCGAAATGGCAGGCGCATTAAGACCAAACAGGGATTATTTTCCACCTATAGAATAGCCACTGATCCCCGCAAGATATCGATTTGGATAGACAAAGAAAAAGGAATACCCGTAAGAATCTCAGGCGCAGTGCCTATTTTACCCTACGTCCTTTCTTTGACCAAGATAGAAGGGTAAGGGTTTTTGATGATTACATATGGTTTTATAACATTGGAGAATTGCCTGAAGGTATAACTCTTGATCAGCTAAGAGAACCTCACCCTTCAGTTCCAAGAAATCCTTTAATAGTGCATATCTTTTACCTTGCTGGTCTCATAGAAGAGATGGGATTTGGAACAGGAAGAATAATAGAGACACTGTCAGGTTTTATGTGTCTGGGTAACTTTGTATTTGAAAAACGTGATTCTATCCCAGTATAGAATGTAGGAGATCAAGGGATTTAGAATTAATTTTAAAGGATATATCGGAGTTCTTGTCTATAATGTAATAAGGTAATTGGTCACAATTGATGGAGTACTATGTCGTTACTGTTGTGTCAAGAAATATAACCGTATTCAATTTCATTTGTATCTAAATAATCTATCTTTTAGCCAATTCTTGGGCAAGAGATAAAATCGAGCAAAGGTAACCATAAAAGGTTGCATATGGAAAACCTTATTTATTGTATTTTAGGTGCTG